>CAMVBZ010000037.1 GCA_947165815.1 uncultured Clostridia bacterium | reverse complement strand
ATTGCTTCATCATCATAAGTTCTGCCAATAAGTTTTAATAATTTTATTCCAGCATTATCTCCTTCATATGGTTTTGCACCATGAGCAGATATACCACGAGAAGACATTTTGCGTCCGTCATAGATTGCTGTTGCCATATCTGGAACAACATTAGCTCTATCTCCGCAGTCAAACATAGTAAGTTTTTCTGGGCAAGGTAATTCTACTTTTACATGAGCAATTCCTTTTTCATAATAAATAACAGGGAAGTCTGCATCTGGAGTAAATCCTTGTGGAGCCATTTTATCTACTTTGTTGAAATGATTTATACAGCCCCAACCATCTTCTTCGTCACAACCAAAGATAACACGAATATGTTTTCTTGGTTTTCCTACACGTGCAACTAATTCTTTAATAATATATAGGCAAACAAAGATTGGAATCTTATCATCCAAAGCACCTCTTCCATATATTGCAGGTCTACCTTTATAGTCTGCGAGTTCTCCATAAGGAGAATGTGTCCAACCTTCACCAAGTGGAACAGTATCTAAGTGTCCTAAGATATCAAAACCAGGAAGGGAAGGATCTCCAATAGATGCATAACCAATATAGTTATCATAATTGGTAACATCAAATCCCATCTTTTTTGCTTTTTTCAATACATACTCTAATGCATCTTTTGAACCTTTTCCAAAAGGAGCATTTTTCTTTGCTGGTGCTTTAACTGTATCAAAAGATAATAGAACTAAAGCATCTTTAATAAAATCATCTAAATACATAATTAAAATTCCTCGACTTCCATTGCAAATTTAAGGTTTTCCTTAAGTTTATCTACTGTAATAGGGCCACCATGTCCGGCATAATATTTATTTGCATTGGCTTCTATTAATTTATTATATGAATCTTTAAAATCCTTTGCGCTATAGATAAGTAATGGTAGTAAATGTTTAGCAGGTACGCTATTCATAATTGCGTCTCCAACTATGAAATCACCATCTACCATAAACCCAATACTATCTTGTGTATGTCCAGGGAGCGGTATAAGTTTAATGCCATATTCCTTAAGAGTTTCATCATCCTCTTTTTCTACAATAACAGGATTGTATTTGGAGATATCAAATGGATGCCATTGTGCAGGGTGCCCACCTCTTAATTTGGCAAAGAAGTATGTAAGTTTTCTATTTCCTGGAGATGTAAACGAATAGAATTGGTCTTCTCCCTTTTGCAATAATTCAACAGCTTCCTTTCCAACGATTAATTTAGGAGATATTGTGTTTAATAAATCTTCCATATAAGATACATGATCTGCATGGACATGAGTTAAAATAACAGCCTTAATATCTTCTAAGGATATGTCATACTTTGCTAATTTCTTTTTTACTTTTTCTAAAGAATTGTTGTTGCCACAGTCTACCAAAACAACGTCCTTGCCAAAACGAAGGACATAATTGGTATAAAATGAGTTAGCTATATTAATTATTTCCATAAAAATAATTATATAGAATCTTGCAAAATAAGTCCATATTCAACGGAAGAAAACAGCAAGGAAATGCATCTAAAATGTGTAAAAGATAAAATTTGGATTTGGATTTTTCAAAATCCAAGTTACACATTAAAACTTGTAATCATCATTAAAAAGTTATATATTAATATAATAGATTAATACACGAAAAAAATTCGGAGGAATATATATGTCAGATAGCACAGTGGTCAGAACACGTTTTGCACCAAGCCCAACAGGTTTCATGCACATTGGAAACCTAAGAACAGGATTATACAGTTACCTTTACGCAAAAAAGCACAATGGAACATTTGTATTACGTATTGAGGATACAGACAGAGAAAGATATGTAGAAGGCGCAGTTGAAATGATTTATTCAACTCTTGCCAAAGCGAAGATAGATTATGATGAAGGTCCAGAAAAAGATGGTGGATACGGACCATACATTCAAAGTGAAAGAAAAGCAATATACAAGAAGTATGCTGAAGAATTAGTTGCAGCAGGTAAAGCATATTATTGTTTCTGTGACAAAGAAAGACTCGAATCTCTAACAGATGAGAATGGAGTGCGTACTTATGACAAGCATTGTAGGTATTTAAGCAAAGAAGAGATAGATGAAAAGCTAAAGAGTGGAGTTCCATACGTAGTAAGATTCAAGGTCCCAGAAAATGTTGTTTCATCATATACAGACTTAGTATTTGGTGATATTTCTGTTGCTACAGAAGATTTAGAAGATATCATTCTTTTAAAGAGCGATGGAATGCCAACATACAATTTTGCAAATGTTATTGATGATCACACAATGAACATCACACATGTTTTAAGAGGTGTAGAGTACTTATCTACAACACCACTTTATAACCTCATTTATGATGCATTTGGTTGGCAAAGACCAACATATATACACCTTTCACCAATTATGAAAGATGCACAAAGAAAGCTTAGTAAGAGATATGGAGATGCAAACTTTGAAGACTTTGTTAAGAGAGGATTCTTACCAGAAGCTATTGTTAACTACATTGCTCTTCTTGGATGGTGTCCAAAGGACAATACCGAAAAGATGACAATGGAAGAAATGATGGAAAAGTTTGATATAGATGGTATTTCCAAATCCCCATCCATCTTTGATGAAACAAAAATGCGTTGGTTAAATGGAGAATATCTCAAAGAGATGCCTTTTGAACAATACTATGAAATGGCAAAGCCATACATAGCAAAAGCAGAATTAAAAGGCAACTATGATACAAGAGAAATTGCAATCTTAATGCAAACAAGAACAGAAATCTTTGATGACATCCCAGAAAAGATAGCATTCTTAGATAATTTTGGAGACTATGATCTTGAGTGGTACAACCACAAGAAGATGAAAGTAGATTTAGAAGTAGCAAAGAAGTGTATAGAAGCATGGCTTAAAGAAATTCCAAACACAGCATGGGACGAAGAAAGCATTAAAGCATCTATGGGCATAGCAGCAGAAAAAAAAGGAATTAAAGCAGGACAAGTTATGTTTACAGTTCGTCTTGCAATGACAGGAACACAAATTACTCCTGGTGGTGCAGTTGAAATGGCTATTATTCTTGGAAAGGAAGAAAGTGTAAGAAGACTAAACGCATCATTAGAAATGATAAACAAAGCATTATAAAAAAATGAAAGCAAAAAGATTTAATTTACTAATAGTTCTACTTGCAGTAACCCTTGCCCTTATTCTGGGAATAGGAGTAGGTACTACCAATGTTGCGCTAGCAAACGAGGGAGAAGTAAGTGGAACATATGGTGGACAGAACACAGACAATCTATGGTATTACGGAACAACAGATTTAAATGTTTCCGCAATTAGAGATACCATAATTGCTTGGGATCTTCCATCTAGAATGGCTTTAAATACATATTTAAAGAATAATCCAATTGTTATTGCCGTAGCAGATACAGGATGTAATGTTTCTCACGAAATCTTTGATGGAGTTTTATTAAAAGATAAGGATGGAGCATTTGTAAGATATAACTCATACAGCAAGAAGTCTGGCATAGAAGATATAACAGATGCATCAAAGGATTATCATGGCACAGGTATGATGTCTACAATGGCAATGATGATTAAAGATTTAGGATTAGAAGAGTATATAAAACTCGTTCCTATAAAAGCTAGTTATACAAACACAGACAACAAGAAGAATCCATATGAAGCATTTACATTAAATGCAACTAGAGAAGCTATTAGATATGCAGCAGAAGATATTCATGCAGATATTTTAAACCTTTCCTATGGAATATTAGAAAGTAAGGTTGGCAAGGATAGTGATTGGATTCATGATGAGAAACTAGCAGAAGTTATAAATAGTGCTTGTGACCAACTAGTATTAGTTGCAGCAGCAGGTAATGATAATAAAAACTCAGCAGACGATGCATATTATTTGGCAGCAAATGAAAACGTTATTGGTGTAATGGGATACAACGAGGAGAAGAACAAGTATGATAATTCAAACTTTGGTAACTCCTATGATATGTATGCACCAGCAACAAACATATATGTAGCAAGTAGTGGTAAAGACAAATATAAAACAGGAACTGGAACATCATATGCAACAACATTTGTTTCCATTGCCACAGCGTTGTATGAAATAAGAGCAAAAGCTGAAAGCTTTACTGGAGATGAATTTCCAGTTGTTAACCCAAGAAAGATAACAAGGGTTATAAGACAACATTCACCAAGTGTAATAACTTATTCTTACATAGAAAATGCAGGAACACAAAACGAAAAGAAATTAACATATACACAACCAAAATTAAACTTATACGCACTATTAACAGAGGACTATTCAGACATAGATACAAAGTATGATCCAGTAAATGGTATTGGAATTACCCAAGATGGAACACAATTTGTAGATGTAGAAGATGAAACTTTTGGAAATATTAAACTTGCAACAGTATCCATTCATGATAGTGGAGAGATTAATCTTAAGGCATATTTAAAGCCAAAGAATGATACAGATCCAACATTAGATAGAAATATAACTTGGGTTATTACAGATGAAGATGGAGAAAAACATGTCATTGCTACTGGTGCAGAGTTAAAATATTTTGTTACACAAAATGATGTTACTAAGAGCCAAGAACAAACACCAAGATTGAAGTTACAAGCGGAGTATGGTTCTTATGTAGAGACATGGTATGTGGATTTCCAATTTGATGCATACAACAACAATTCAAGTGTACAACTTCACATAGATAGCAAAGTTAAAGATGGTGTTGTGGACCTTAAGAAACCAATAACATTAAGTATTTCAGGAATGGAATATGTTAATAAAAACGTTGGTATTATTTGGTATGTAAATGATGAAATCTTTGCAACAACAACCACAACAACAGTTACCTTTACTCCAACAGAAGAAGGTACATATACATTCAGTGCACAATATGCCCAATGGCCAAAGAAGATATTAAATACTTGCACAGTAAAAGCAGAGATTAATGTATGGTTAATAGTTACAACAACAGTTGCAGCATTCTTAGTATTCGGATTAATAGTTGTTATTGTTGTAGCAATATGCTTAAAGCATATTAAGAAGAAAGAAAAACCAGAGAAAGCTCCAAAAGAAAAGAGTGAAGAAAATGTAGAACCAAAAGAGAAATACAAACCAAGTACAACGGTATGGTTAATAATAGGATTATTAGTAAGCTTTGTAATACTTATCGCATTCTATTCTGTAGCAATGGCAAAGACAGATGAACTTTCTATAGATTCAAGCATGGCAATATTAGGACTCGTCCTAATACTAGTTGTATTTGTATTTGTTGGCGCTATCTTATGCTTGCAAATACTTAAGGAAAGAAAGAAGGGAAAACCTGTAGACATTGAAGAACAAATAGATGAAGGCGAAGCAGAACCTGCAGAGGAAACAGAGCAAGAAGAAGAGTCTGAAGAAGTAGTGGAAGAAAACGCAGAAGATAATAATGAGCAGTAGAAAAGAAGAACTTCAAATAGAGATAAAAGAGTTGTATAACAAGTTAGATGTTATAGATAAATCTATAAACAAGAAAAAACAAACTCTAAAATCCTATATGGAAGAAAAAGAAGCTGCAGAAAAACAACTAGCAGAATTAAATTCGGCAGAAACGAAGACAATGATGCAAGTTGAACTACATTCTCTAAAGAATGCTAAGATTAAAAACCAAATGGGAATTAAGAATATAGATACAAAGATTTCCCAACTAGAAAGCGAAATGCAAAACCCTAGAGAAATTAAAGAAGGGTACGAAGAAACACAAAAGACAATAGCAGATTATAAAGATAAAAGACTTATTCTCCAATCTGAAATATCTAGAATAGATAGAGAAATATCTCAACTAGAAAACAAACTGGAGAGCGTTATTCTAGGGAAAAGTGAAGCAGATGAAATAAAACAAACCATAAACGATTTGGATTTCGCTATAAAGTCTCTAATAAAGGATATAGAGGTTGAAGAAGTGCGAAACAAATATAAAATATTTGATATCAAAGAAATGATAGAACAAAAGGAAAGCGAGTTAAAATTGTATGATTGATTTAAAGCGTAATGAAAGAATACAAATAAAGAACGGTTCCAAAGCAGAAGTCATTCAAAAGATTGGCGAAGGTGGACAAGGGGCTGTTTATAAGGTTCATTATGCAAGAGAAGATTACGCAATGAAACTTTATTTCCCTCGTGCTATCAAAAAGAAAAACGAGTTTTATTCCAATTTAGAAAACAATATTGTTAACGGATCTCCAAACGAATCTTTCTTATGGCCTTTATATATAACCGAAATGAAAAACGGAACATTTGGTTATTTAATGAGACTAAGACCAGCAGGATATGAAGATTTTTCTAAGATATTAACAGCAAAAGTTCAAATGAATAGTGATATGGCCATTATAAATGCCGCACTACATTTGGTTAATGCTTTTAAAGATTTACATAGTAAAGGGTATAGTTACCAAGATTTAAATGATGGCAACTTCTTTATCAATCCAGAAAATGGAGATGTATTAATTTGTGATAATGATAACGTAGCTCCATACGGACAAAATGTAGGAGTAGATGGAAAGAGTAGATATATTGCTCCAGAGGTTGTAACTGGAAAGAGTAGACCTAATGTACACACAGATAGATTCTCTCTTGCAGTTGTATTATTCATGTTGTTCTTTAGAGGACATCCTTTTGAAGGAGCAAAGACAGCATCTCATTGTTGTTTAACAGAACAATTGGAAAAAGAATATTACGGAGTACATCCTTTATTCTGTTATGATCCAAAGGATGAGAGCAACCGTCCTGTAAGGGGCATACACAACAATGTTATAAGATTATGGAATATGTATCCTAGATACATACAAGATGCGTTTATAAAGGTTTTCACGGCTGGCATTAAGGATGTGAATGAGAGATTAACGGAAAGAGAGTGGACTAATATCTTATTAAGATATAGAAACTCCACAATAAAATGCTCTTGTGGCTGTTACAACACCTTTGAAGATGAAACACAAGCAAAGCTTACATGTGCAGATTGTGGAACAGAGATAAATAGACCTCTTGTCTTAACAATAAACAAAAACAAAATATTCTTATATCCTGAAACCAGGTTATACACATATCAAATAGAAGATAGTCAAGACCTGTTCCAAGAAGCAGGAATGGTTATTATAAATAAAGCAAACAAATCACTTTGGGGATTAAAGAATTTATCCAAGAGAGGATGGATTGTGGAATACTCAAGCGGAGAACAAAAATCTGTTCCGTATGGAGGAGTATTATTCCTTTTAAAAGGAACGAAGATATTCTTCGGAAACGAATATAGTGGAGAAATAAACTAGGGGGCATATTATGGGTAAATATGACAATGTTGAAGGAATAGCAAGACGTACAATGATACTATTTTTCTTAATAGACACATCTAATAGTATGAGCGGTACAAAGATTGGAGAAGTCAATGATGCAATTGAAGGTGTAATACCAGAAATAAAAGAAATCTCTTCATCTAATGCAGATGCTTTAATAAAGATAGCTTGTTTAACATTCTCAACTGGAGTTAAGTGGATGTATCCAAACCCAGTAGATGTAAATGATTTCAAGTGGAGCTATGTTAATGCAGGCGGCATGACAGAAATGGGTAAGGCTTTTGAAGTATTAAATGAGAAGTTATCCAGAAATGAGTTCATGGCAGAGGTTGCAGGATCATATGCCCCAGCAATATTCCTTCTTTCAGATGGTGCCCCAACAGATGAATATAAGGATGCAATAGAAAAACTCAAGAAGAACAACTGGTTTAAATATGCATTAAAAGCAGCAGTTGCAATTGGAGATGACGCAGATAAAGATATGCTAGCAACATTCACCGGAGATGAAGAATTGGTACTCACAGCACACTCTCCAGAAGCATTAAGAAAGGTAATAAGATTTGTTAGTGTAACAGCATCTAAAATCGGAAGTAAGAGTTCAGTATCTGCTCAAACAACCAACGCAAAGCAAGATGATTTTGCAGAACAAATCACAGAATTCAATAGCGATTTAATAGATTCTCAAAATGATAATTGGTAAGAAAGAAATCTCCAATATTAGTACTTTAGCAATATCTCAGTTGGGTGCAAGTCACCAAGATACAGGGATATGTGAAGATAGTTCAGCTGTTTATCAAGACAGCAATATGGCCATTGCTTGTGTTGCAGATGGACATGGAGATAGTAGATGTTTTAGGGCGAATCTGGGTTCTAAGTTTGCTGTAGAAATAGGAATTCAATGCGTAAAGGAATTCGTGGCAAACCAACCAAATTTAGACTTTAACAACGAAAAAGAAATAGATAAAGCCTTTATTCAATTGAAATCATACATATTATTCAAGTGGTTAGAAAGAACAAAGAATCATCTTTTGGCACATCCAATTGAAGATAGAGAAGTTGGATTAATGGATGCCGAAGATTATGAGGAATACCAAAGAGAAGGCATCTTTAAATCGTATCCAGTTTTATATGGAAGCACATTTATTATTGCATGTGTAACTAGCGGTTTTTATTTTGCTCTTCAACTTGGAGATGGAGATGTAGCTATAGACAACAAGAAATTCGTAATGCCCCTTCCAGAAGATCCAAGATGTTTTGGCCCATATACTACATCACTATGCAATGATGATGCCATAGATTCATTTAGGCACTATTATGCAAAGGGCAATCCAAGAGCAATAATGGTTTCAACAGATGGCCTAGGTAAGTCATTTGCAGAACAACAACGTTTCTTGGATTTATTAAAAGTAATAGAGAAAAATATTGTTGAAACTGGGGCAGAAGGTGCAAAGCCTGAGTTAATAGATTTCTTTGAAAGGCTTACAGAAAGAGGAAGTCAAGATGATATATCTTTAGGAGCAATAGTAAAAGTAGGTGAGTAATGAGTATTTATGATGCATTATATCGAATCATAGACGAGAGTCCAGAGGTATGTACGAACATCAAAAGGTTCAGAGGTATTCTTTTGGACTTATCTATGGATGATACAGCAAGCGTAAATCTTATAGAACTTGCCATGAAACAAGGATTGCACATAAAGGTATCCAAGTTGGCAAGAAATAACCAGAGAGAAATTCAGAATTTAATAACAGACTTTGTTAAGTCTTTTTCCATAAACCAATCTAGAATTCCTTGGCTAACAGAATTTTTCACAAACATATTTGCAGAAAGAGATCTCGTATCTAAAGATGAAAGAGGGAATAAACTCAAGTTTTCTAAGCAGGGAAAGTATTTATTGCTAGATAGACAAGATCTTCCTATGCCAATAAAGAATTATATTCCTTGTGGCTCTGGGAAACAGGATTATGGTTTCTATGTGGAAGGGTTACAAGAAGAGGATATGTGCGTTCATCCTAGAGCAGGGATATATGCAACCATTTTCAGCATATTGCAACGCAACCTCAATATGAGACCATCTTTGTTTATTAAAGAGTATGAAAAGAAGAACAAGGTAAATCTCAACTATTCTATGGTATATAGGCTTGAGATGATGATTCTTCTCATGATTAAAAACAACTACATAAAAGAAGATGTGGTTTCCTTAAAATACGAAGGAAATATAGAAGATATAAATGCAGCTCTAGAAGAGATTAATCACATTGGAGAAATGCTATGTGCTCTAACAAAAATAGAACACAAAAAATTAAAGTATAAATTTGCATCCTCCGGGATATTCCTTTCTTCTAAAGAAGAAGATGGCATTATTTCGTACAAAAATGCAACAAAGAGAGAAACAGAGTGTAGATATATTTGGAACGAAAGAACACCTTTATATTCAATAGACAAAACCAATGAAAAGTATCTAAACATATTATTAGAAGAGTTCTTTGATTTTACCTCTTTCTTGCCAGGGCAAAAGGAAGCTTTAATAGATATCCTTAACAAAAAGGATGAAAGAGAAATATGCATAATGCCAACAGGAAGTGGAAAGTCTTTAATATACTATTTTGTTGCAATGTTAAATCCATGCCCAACATTTGTAATAGTTCCAACAGAGATCCTTATATTAGACCAAATTAGAAACCTAAATTTATTCCACGGTATAGATGACGTATTGTATTTAACAAGCAATATGAACTTTGCAGACTTCATTCCAAGCAATAAGTTTATATTTATAACACCAATGACATTTATGAACAGAAAGTTAATCAATAGATTAATAGGTTTAAACAACAAGCAAATCATTGGTAGTGTAGTATTGGATGAAGTACATTGTATTTCAAACTGGAGCCATGACTTTAGACCAGAGTATTTAATGTTGTCGTTCAACTTAACTGAATTTGTAGATAAGACAAAGTATATTGGGTTTACAGCCACAGCAAACTATTCTGTTATAAAAGATGTTAAAGAACAATTAGACATAAATGAAAAGAATATAATCTGTCCTATATCCCTAAAAAATACTGCAATGAATTTCAGTTATACTGAATGTGGCAGGGTAGAAGATATTTATACTCAAATAGGGAAAGAAATAAGCGCAGCAGTTTCGGATTCCGTTGAAACATTAAAAAGAACTGTTGTCTTTACAAGAACAGCAAAAGAAGGACAAAAGATATACGATAGTCTAGATGAATCTATACGTGAAGATATAGATGTTTTCAACAATAGTACATCCTCTTATGTGGATTTTGCAGAGGGAGAAACAGATGTTCTTATAGCAGATGATACAATGGGTATTGGCATTAATATGCCAAGCATTACAAATATTATCCACATGGGAGCGCCTATATCCAAGAGTGAATATGTCCAAGAGATGGGCAGAGCCGGAAGAAATGGAATAAAGAGCTCTTCTTCAATTGTGTATCTATCTAAAAAGGAATACAAAGACGATTACAAGAGGTTAATAGATAGAAACGTAAAGATAGACAACATTCTTTCGCTTTTGAACAGAGCAGATCTAGAAGATGAATTTAAAGCAGTAATTGGAAAGATATTTGGCAATGTAGAAGATAAGATGTCTTTCATTAGAAAAGTCATTACTGTATCGGAAAGTGTACAAAAGATGGATTTGCAAGGAGTACTTGCATTCAATGTAAAGAATGTTCATGATTACCAAGAAGTATCCAAGATAATGAGATATCTTTATGTACTACATAAAACAGGAATAATTTATTCATGGTACTTTGAGGGAATTAACGAGAAAGAAGGAATAGTTAGTTTCTATATAGATCAAGGAAAAGAAAAGACCAATTTAGACAGAGTTAAATGCAGCAGTTTAAACTATATCAATAGTTTAGGTATATACAAAAAAGCAACACATCAGATTAAGGAAGCAGAAAACATAGATGATGTTATTATTGCATATATAGAATGGCATTATTCACAATTGCTTTATTATCATAGAGAGCAATTTATAGATATGCTAGATTTCTTGGATGTATATAAAGACAAAACGGATGAAGAAAAAAGAGAAGCACTAGAAAGTTATTTTGCATTATCTATTTTAGATGTACAAAGAGATGTTAAGAAAATGGACCATCTAACAATAGAGGAAATAATAAGATTTGCAGAATCTTCTCCAACGCTAGCTATAGCAGATAATATGAGAAAGAGCAATGAAGGAAAATATATGGTTAAGATAGACCTATTCTTACTCTTATATAATCTGTTCCAATTCGATGATTTCGATAAATCTAGATACAAGAGAATTATTAGCAACCTGAGTAAAGAAGATGCATTAGAATTTATAAATTGTATTTATTTGTTCTATGGCAGATTAAAGAATGAAGACAAATTAAACATTATAGACGGTTTAGTTCCTGTTATTAAGGTTGGAGATCTTTTGGATATCATATATAAAGAAACAGCAAAAGACATGGTATACTATTACATATTTGCATTATATGCAAATAAAATATTTGGATAATAAAGGAGACAATTATGAGCGAGTTAGAAAATTTAGTACAAGAAATTGAGAAATTTAAGCAAAACGTTAGCCAATCTAATGAAATATCTGAAAAATTAGATAAAGCAATTGAAGCAACAGGACAAGCAGCAGATTCTCAAATGTCTTTAAAGGATGATTTAGAAAGCAAATTAGATGAGATTTCTAAGAAAAACGAAGAAATAGAAAAAGAAATTAAAGAGTTGGGAGAAAAGGTAGAAAAAAAGGCTGCTAGACAAGAAAAACTAAGCACCATTATGGGTTATGGATTATGTGCATTGGGCGTTGTTTCCATAGTTCTATTAGTCTTAATTCTAGTGTTATAACCACATAAAACAAAACATAAAATAATAAGTGTAAATAAATTGACAACAATATAATCTTGTATTAAAATATGTACGCTAACGCAAAGACGGGGTTGTAGCTCAGTTGGTTAGAGCACGCGCCTGATAAGCGCGAGGTCGATAGTTCGAGCCTATTCAACCCCACCAAAATTTGTCTAATCCGAGCCAATTGGTTTGAATTAGACTTTTTTATTATAGTTTGGTCATCTATATTTGAAATTGTTGGGATATTGAAATTAACATATGATTTATATTTTTTATCATTTGCATCTTTAATTATAAAAATAGTTATGGTACAATTTTGGTACATAGAGATAAGGGGGACACGGGTATGGTAGAGT
>CAMVBZ010000036.1 GCA_947165815.1 uncultured Clostridia bacterium | reverse complement strand
CCAGATGGCACACCAACAGTAAATATTTCTGGATTATTCAACTAATAAATATATTTTATATATTTAAAAAAGGAGGTATCGAAATTGATATCTCCTTTATTTATTAGGTTTGATTAGTAATTATTTAACGATTTTATTATCTATTTCGTTCTTAATCTTTGCTAAGAAATCTTCATATGTCATCTTGCCGATGTCACCTTCTGAACGTGAACGAATAGCAATGTTTCCTTCTTCAACTTCCTTGTCTCCAAGAATTGCAATATAAGGAATCTTTAATAATTGTGCTTCTCTAATCTTCTTTCCGAGTTTTTCACTTCTTACATCTACTACAGCACGGATGCCATCTCTTTGTAATCTTGCTTGAAGTGCTTTTGCTTGGTCTATTGTTCTATCTGTTAATGAGAGAACTGTTACTTGCTCTGGACTTACCCAAATTGGGAATGCACCATTGTATTTTTCAATAAGGATTGCAAGTGTTCTTTCATATGAACCAATTGAACTACGGTGAATAATCATTGGGTTAACCTTTTCACCATTTTCATCAATGTAGAACATATCAAATCTCTTTGCGAGTGCGAAGTCAATTTGTACTGTGAAGAGTGTATCCTCTTTTCCGTGTACATTGTATCCTTGAACGTCAAGTTTTGGTCCGTAGAATGCAGCCTCACCCCATGCTTCTGTAAACTTAACACCAGCATCTTTAAGGATTTGCTCCATCATTCCCTCTGTCTTTTCCCAGTCTTCTGCTGTTCCTATATACTTGTCAGAGTTCTTTGGATCCCAACGTGAGAAACGATATGTTAAATCATCTGCAATACCTAATGTCTTAACCATGTATTTGATTAAATCAAGAGCACCGAAGAATTCTTGTTCGAGTTGATCTTTTGTACATACGATATGTCCATCTGCAAGTGTGAATTGACGTACTCTTGTTAATCCATGCATTTCACCAGATGCTTCTTTTCTAAATAATGTAGCAGTTTCTGCATATCTTAAAGGAAGATCTCTATATGACTTTAATCCGTTCTTGTAAATTGTGAATTGGAATGGGCAAGTCATTGGTCTTAAGCAAAGAATTTCTTCGTCTTCGTTATCTTCATCACCCATATAGAACATCTTGTCTTTGTAATGATCCCAGTGTCCACTAATCTTAAATAAGTCGTTCTTGGACATAATAGGTGTCTTTGTTAAGAGATATCCTCTTCTTTCTTCCTCGTCTTCTACCCATCTTTGGAGTAATTGCATAATTCTTGCGCCTCTTGGCATTAAGAGTGGAAGTCCTTGTCCAATTGTTTCATCTGTCATGAAGAGTTGTAAATCTCTACCAAGCTTGTTGTGTTCTCTGGATTCTGCTTCTGCAAGTTTTGTTAAGTATTCATCTAATTCTGATCTCTTTGTGAATGCAGTACCATAAATACGAGTTAACATCTTGTTCTTTTCATTTCCTCTCCAATATGCACCTGTTAAAGAAATGAGTTTGAATGCCTTGATTTTTCCTGTGGATGCAAGGTGTGGACCTGCACAAAGGTCTGTGAAATCACCTTGTGTGTAGAATGAAATTTCTTCACCATCTGGAATATCTTTTAAGAGTTCAACCTTATATGGTTGTTTCCATTTTGCTATTAATTTTTCCGCTTCTTTTCTTGGCAATACTGTCTTCATAATTGGAAGATCTGCCTTGATAATGCTTTGCATTTCTGCTTCAATTTTATCAAAGTCAGCTTGGTTAATTGGTGTCTTGAAATCAAAGTCATAATAGAAACCATCTTTAATTGCTGGTCCTATTGCAAATGCTGCTGTTGGATAAATATTATGAACAGCTTGAGCAAGAATATGTGAACATGTATGTCTATATGCTGCTTTTCCTTCATCATCATCCCATGTCAAGACTTCAAAAGTACAGTCTTTATTAATAGTTTCATTTAATGAAGAAAGTACACCATTAATTTTACAAATTAAAGCTGCACGAGCGAGACCTTCACTAATTCTCTTTGTAATGTCCATTGCAGACATTGGTGCGTCAAATTCTAATTGTTTGCCATCTTTTAAAGTAATAATCATTTTTAAACCTCCCGCAGTAAGCCATACAAGTGGCTTTACGTACTTAAATATTTTTTAATGTGTTTCTATTATAATACTTTAAAAAAAACGTGCAACCCTTTTTTGAGATTGCACGAAAAATATTTATTATTTTTAACTTTACCTTATAACAAAACTGAATTCGTGAACTTGATATGGAAGAATCTTGTATCTTCTCTTTGTGCATGCAAATGCTGGCAAGTCTCCACCAACACCTCTTTGTTGTCCGTCTATATAAACAGAAACAGTTCCACTCTTTTTAAGTTCATGAACGTGCTTTGCGTTTTCTAATTCTTCCATAGTGTATGGACTTGCACTCCACTCTATTGGTTTGTCTATGGATTCGAACTTCAATGATTTATCATTGTTGGATAGTTCTACAAATCTTGTATCACAGTGATTTCCATTTTCTTGTGGGAATAAATAATCGTGTCTGAAATCATCTATGCTACCCTCATATTCTCTAATAAATGCACCAGTTTTTCTATCACAATAGTTTTCTTGTGGTCCTCTACCATAGAATTTAACATTTTGCATATCTTCTTTAAGTTCCATTCTGAATCCGAATCTTGGTAGATCCCATAGTCTATTTTGGCATCTTAAAGAAATCTTTAATCCGTCATCACTGGCTTCATATGTTGTATGAACAAATGTCATGTGAGACATATCCCAATCTATTTCTACCTTTCTATCTTGCACTGTAATTTTTCCTAGTGAAAGAGTTGCTTGAGCCTTTTTAAAGTAGAATACCCCTATAAAGGTCTTTAAGAAATTATTGATATTAGGATTAAAGTCATTATCTGTTACTGCTCTCCAGAAGTTTGGTTTAATAGAGTGTACCAACATCTCTTCTCCGTCTTTCTTTAAAGATGAGATAAAACCAGTAGTAACATTTACCTTTGCTTGTATTTTTCCGCAATCTAATAGGATAAACTTGTCATCTTTAAATACAGTTGGAGCTTTGGATTCATTGTATTCTCTAATCTTATATTGACCAATTTCTAATTGTTCTTCTGCAACGATATGTCCAATTTCGAGTCCTATTTCAGGCTCTTTAACTAATGCTCTAATAATGATAAATACTTCTTTATTTTGTGGAATTTCAGCAAAAGGAATATCTATTGTTGTCTTTTCTCCTGGATTAATGCTTGGCATATCCATCTTCTTGGTTTCAACAACTTTACCTTCTACTAATAAGTCCAATTCAAGAGCATATTTGTTTAAGTTTACAAATAACTTTTCACTCTTTATTTCAATCTTTCCATCTACAAGTTTGAATTGGATTGTTTGATGTACTTTCTTTACTTCATATAATGCTGGGTTTGGAGATCTATCTCCTCTAACTATTCCGTTGAATGCAAAGTTGCCTGAATTTGGTTTATCTCCCCAGTCTCCACCATATGTCCACTCTACCGTTCCATCTGGTCTTGTACGTTTAATGGATTGATCTGCAAAGTCCCAAATATATCCACCACATAATCTATCATGGTTTCTAAAGTGTTCCCAATAGTCTGCAAAGTTACCCAAAGAATTACCCATACAATGTGCATATTCACACTCTATATAAGGTTTATCCTTATATTGACTTGGTGTTAGTATATGTCCAAATGGTGCAAAAGGTATATTTCTTGAGTGGTTATGGAATTTATTATTTGCCACTTCTTCCATTTGTGTTTCTGGGCAATACATCTCAGATAATATATCTGTTGTCTTTGCGTGTGCATCACATTCGTAATGAATAGGACGAGTTGCATCTATTTCAAGTGCAGCCTTCTTCATCGCTGGGAATACTTTTCCATTACCACTTTCGTTTCCTAAAGACCAGAATAAAATACATGGATGGTTTCTATATGTCTTAACCATATTTTGCATTCTCCAAACACATTGTGGTGTCCAAAGTTTGCTGCTTCTTGGTATTCTATGTGCTATACCATGAGTTTCTAGGTTGTTTTCACACATTACCATTATTCCGTATTTATCACAAAGATCATAGAATTCTCTCGAGTTAGGATAGTGACTTGTTCTAATACTATCCACATTATTGTTCTTTAAGAGAATAATATCCTTCTCTGTTAATTCTGCTGGTACTGCATGGCCATATTCTGGATGGAATTCGTGTCTATTTACGCCATGAATCTTTAACTTCTTCTTATTAAGAAGAATATATGGTTCTTTTCCATCTATGCTTGGTACGATTTCAACTAGTCTAAATCCAAAATTAAGTTCTCTCTTATCTATTAAGACAGCCTCTTTTTTGTCATAGGATTGAATGGAAACAACTAACTTATAAAGATATGGATTTTCTGAACTCCATAGTTCGAAGTTTGTCATCTCTTTTTCAAAGTCAAAATTAAATTTATCGTCTTCGTCTAATCCTAATAACTTAATTTCTTCATGTGCTCTAACATGTCCTTCCATGTCTATTAGGTCAAGACACAATGCACCATCTTCAATAGGCTCTCCACCACTAGAAGAAATATCTACATCTACTTTTAAAGTAGCCTTAGACATATCATCATTGAATACTGCTCTTGCGTAGATATCATCTATATGGGCATAAGGAATAAACACTAGATTAATATTTCTAAATAATCCAGAGAGTCTCCACATATCTTGGTCTTCAAGATAAGAACCTGTTGTAAATCTAAATACAATTATTCTAACGGTGTTCTTGCCTTTCTTAACAAATCTGGTGATATCATACTCAGCGTAATTGAAAGTATCCTCAGAATAGCCTACAAACTGTCCATTAACATAAAGTTCTGCTCCAGAGTTGGCAGCAAAGTTAATATGGACTTCACTATTTATCTCTTTGAGTTCAAAATCTTTTTCATAAATACCACAAGGATTAAGGTTATCATTAATAGTTGGTATTTTGAATGGCTTTGTGATTATAGCATATGGATAAACAGTATTAGTATAAATAGGAGTATCATAGCCTTTTAACTGCCAGTTAGAAGGAACTTGTATGGTATCCCATTCCTTAACATCTTCTTCTGCAACTAAAACAGATGGAAACCATTTAAATCTCCAATCCCCATTCAAAGACATAGTAGCAGTTGTGCCATCTTCATTCTTTGGAAATCCAGCACTATGCTTATCTAGAACGTTCACATAGTAGATGTCTTTATTTTTGTAACAATCTTTCATAAAATCCCCTATTTAATAATTAAAATTGCTCCACATTCTGGACAGAAAATAAAATCTCCCGAATTCTTTAACCCATCTATTGCGTTGCCCATATGTTTATAACAAGCTGGGCACATTGGGTTGCCTGAAGTGTGTACGTAAACAACTTTTTTCTTATTTTTTTCCTCTTTCTGTGCTTCCATTTGAGATTTATAGTGTTCTAACAGCTTTGGATCTATTGAACTCTCTAATGCTTTTTTACTATCCTCTTTTTGCTTCATAAAGTTTGCTCTACCTTGTAAGCCCTTTTTGTAAACACCCTCAAATTTTTCTATCTCTTTCTTTTTTTCTTCAATCTCTTTATTTGTATTTTCTATACTTTCTGCAGTACTTTTTATTTGTGCTCTAATTTTTGAGCTATTTGCTTCTAATTCTTCCAACTTTTTTGACAAATCATTTAGTAATCTTATAGGATATTGCATTTGCTCAGCATCACTATAATTATTTTCTTGGTTTTCAGAATCATTTATCTCTAATTCAATTTTATTAAATTCAGACAAAACTTTTTCATATTCTTTATAACATTCATTATACTTCTCAACTAATTTTTCTAGATTATCACTAGCCTTATATAATTCGTTGTTTGCTTTTTTAAATGAAACAACAACAGGATACGCATTGAACTGCTTATCAAAATCTACAATTTGTAAATCAATTTTTTGGTATTCTAATAGTGCGTCAAAATTCATATTTATCTCCTTCTGCTATTTGACTGTGTTAAACGGTCTTGTTTGTCCAGCCTTAGCAACTCTTATTCTTAAATTGTTTTCTAAATAATCTTTTAACAAATCTTCTACAATTATCTCACTTGCATAATGTGAATATGAAACAACTGCAAATTTGTCTTCTTTTGCATCTATAAAATTGTGGTGTTTGAAATCTCCAGATAAATATACATCTGCATTTGCTTTTGCATATTCATATAATTCAGAGTCTGATCCGCCACCACCTGTGCATGCAACAACACTCTTAACCTTTTTCTTAGTGTTTGTATAACATACTGTTTCGTCATTTAATTTTTCGGATACTTCTTTTGCAAAGTCTGCAATATCCTTCTTCTCCACTTCAAAGTAAATACCGCATGTTCCTTCAATTAACTTTATATTACTGCCACCTAATACGTTTGCTAAATACATATTCAATCCGTTAGGTGCTTTGTCTAAATTGGTGTGCTCTGAAATAACTGAGATATTATTTGCCATACATTTTGATACCACATATCCCTTTCCACTTCTTGTATCTAAACTTGATACAGGTCTAAAAAAGAATGGATGATGTGAGATAATTACATTGGCTTTCTTCTTTATTGCAAGTGCAACTACATCACTAGTTACATCTAAGCAAACTATTGCTCCTATAACTTCGTCATCTGGATTGCCAAACATTAGACCAACATTATCAAAGTCCTCTTTTAAGGATGCTGGTGCTAACTTGTCCAATGCGTTAATAACATCAATTACTTTAGTCATTAATTAACTCCTTTTTTGCAGAATTGAGCCTTTTTAGGTTCGTTTTAACACCTTCAGCATTCGAATGTGTCAATAATAAGTTATTTAAGTGCTCTATTCTATTTATGCAATATTCTCTAAAAACAGGATCTGTTCTAAAGTTTATTCCATAATATATTTCATTGTCTTTAGGGATTTTTCCATCCCTTTCGGCGGAAAATACAACATAGTATATTCCACCTTCTTTTAACATAACGTCTTCCTTTATTCCGTATCCATTATTAAGTAGAACTTGTCTTACCTTTTCTGGATGTCTATTAGGAGACAATACATATCTGTTATATTTTTTGTTCTCTCCAAAAGCTCGCTCTAGTATTATTGCCATTTCGGTTCCACCTAGACCTGCCATTACAAGTGTATCTACTTCTTGGTTCCCTAATGCGTCACAACCATCTGATACTCTACTTGCACTTTGACATCCTTTGAATTGGGACATCAACTCCTCTGCCTTGTCTAGTGAAGCTTTACTTATATCCATATTGATTACTTTGTTAATCTTTCCGTTTTGATATAAGTATGCTCCTAATTTTCCATGGTCACATCCAACATCCGCTATGGAGTCGCCAGTAACCATAGAGGCAACCATCTTAAGTCTTTTGCTAAGAAGAATTTTCATTAATCTAAGTAATCCTTAAGATATTTTGAGCAACCTGGACGACCTAATTTTCCAAGTGCTTTAGTTTGAATTTGACGGATTCTTTCTCTTGTAAGATTGAACATAGCGCCAACTTCTTCAAGAGTTCTTGTTCTTCCATCATCTAAACCAAATCTGAGACGGATAACCATTTGTTCTCTTGGTGTTAAGGATTTTAATACTTCATTAAGTGCATCCTTAAGCATCTTGTTCTCTGTAACTTCTTGTGGAGATAATGTTGTTGTATCTTCGATAAAGTCTCCGAGATGGCTATCTTCTTCCTCACCTACTGGTGTTTCAAAAGCAACTGGTTCTTGTGCAATCTTGAGAATATATTCTATCTCTTTTTCTGTCATGCCGAGTCTTTCACCAATTTCTTCTGTTGTTGGTTCTCTTCCTAAGTCTTGGATCAATTGTCTTCTAACTTTTCCAACCTTAGCAATGTTGTCTCCCATATGTACTGGAATTCTAATTAATCTGCCTTGGTCTGCAATTGCTCTTTGAATTCCTTGACGAATCCACCATGTTGCATATGTGGAGAATTTTAATTGTCTGTTATAATCAAACTTTTCAACTGCTTTCATTAATCCAATATTTCCTTCTTGAATTAAATCTAAGAAGTTTAATCCCCTATTCATATGCTTTTTAGCGATTGAAACAACCAAACGAAGGTTACAGTTTGTGAGTTCTTCTCTTGCCCTTTGGTCTCCCTGTTCTATTCTCTTTGCAAGTTCTATTTCTTGCTCAGATGTTAATAATGGGAATCTTCCGATGTCCTTGAGATACATCTTAACAGAGTCACTTGTGTTAGAGTCTACTAAGCCATCTAACTTTAATGCATTGTCTTGATCTTCTTCTTTTACCTCAATTCCTGCTTGCTTTAAGGCACTAATAACAACTTCCATATCGTCTGCATCTGCATTTAGATGTTCCAATCTGGCCATTAGTTCTTCTGTTGTTAAGAAGCCTTTGCCTTTCCCATAATTGATTAAGATTTCAATCTGCTTTTGTAAAAGTCCTTTTTCACTTTCCATACTTTTTCTCCTATTTATGTAAATAATCAGCTAATTCATTTTTGTAACATGGTTTGCTTAATTTATATATTGCTTTTGTTTGTATTTGACGTATTCTTTCTCTTGTAACATTGAACACCCTTCCTATTTCTTCTAGTGTTTTTCTAACACCATCATCCCATCCAAAACGCATCTTTAATACTTGTATTTCTCTTGGAGATAATGCTTTCATCATAATGTTATTTAAAGTTTCCTTTAACATTGCATTTTCTGCGAGTTCTTGTGGAGATATAGAATTCAAATCTTCTATAAAGTCTTGAATTGAACTATCTTCATCCTCTCCAACAGGTGTCTCTAAAGATATTGGATCTTGTGATATCTTCTTTGCATTCTTGACATCTTCAACAGACATCTTGAGTTCTATTGCTATTTCCTCATCTGTAGGATCTCTCTTTAACTCTTGTGTAAGTTTTCTTGATGCCTTATTTATTTTTGCAATAATGTCTCCCATATGTACTGGAATTCTAATAATTCTAGATTGGTCTGCAATGGCCCTTTGTATTCCTTGACGAATCCACCATGTTGCATATGTAGAGAACTTTAATCCTCTTCTATAATCAAACTTGTCTACGGCCTTCATTAATCCCATACTACCTTCTTGGATTAAATCTTCTAACCTTAGACCTCTGTTTATATATTTTCTAGCAATAGAAACAACTAAACGAAGGTTACTATTAATCAATTTAGCTCTTGCCTCTTGATCCCCTTGCTCTATTCTAATTGCTAATTCTTTTTCTTCCTCTGCGCCATTAAGTAATGGAATTCTTCCGATTTCTCTAAGATACATATTTACACTATCTCCAGAGTCCTTATCTCCAATTCCTACTATGTCAATTTCAGGGCTTTCCTCTTCCTTTATTTCAATGCCCGCTTCTTTTAAAGCCTCCATTATATATTCCATTTCGTCTGCATCTACTTTGGAATGCTCAAGTTTAGGCATTAACTCTTCGGTTGTTATAAAGCCTCTTCCATTTGAGAGTTTTATTAGCTTTTCTACTATTTCTTGCAATTCTTTGCTAATGTTGTCCTTATTTTCGTTCATCAAAACCCCTTATATTTGCTTATATTTATCTTCAATAACTTTAGACTGTGCCAATTGTGATGCTTGATACGCTAAATTTGTTAATTTCCTTCTTTCAGTTTCATCCTCAATCTTACCTGCTTCCTCTAGGTACTCTTTGTTCTTTCTAAGGAAATATGCATTGGCTAGTGTTATGATACAATCTTGATAATATGCTTTGTTTTGTTCATATGTTCTTTTTTCTTTTTCAACATCAAAAATGGCATTTATTTGTTCTGGTCCAGGGATATCTGAATATAAGTCTCCTGTTACAATGCCCTCTGGTGTCTTAACTTTTTTCTTCGCCCATTCAATAATGAGAGAACATGTTGGATCTACAAACCAATCATTAATTATCACATCTAAATTAACATAGTCTACGTGATTTAATATTCTATTAATTATGAAACGTTCTGCTTTTAAGCATTTTACTGCTATTGCATTTGTTGCACTGAATGTAACCTGCTTCTTTTCTTCTTCTGCTTGTTCTTGCTCACGAGCCTTTCTTATTCTTTCTCTTTTTAGTTTATTAAGTTCGGATGTTACATTGGCAACTAAAACCTTTCCTGTATTTGCAACTTCGTTTGTATATATATCTATATCTACTTGGTTTTGCAAATCTGCTAAAGCAACAATTGCCGCCTTAAGATATCTAGATCTTCCATCTGGTGTATTTAAGTTATATGCTTCTCTACAAAGTTTAAGTCTATATTCAATAAGTGTTAATGCCTCAGAAACATATTTCTTGAATCCTTCTGCACCTTCTGCTTTTATAACTTCATCTGGATCCATTCCTTGTGGAAGAGAAACTATCTTCATTTCAAGTCCTGCCGCCTCAAGCATAGGAGCATTTTTAGCTGTAGCCTTTCTTCCAGCTTCATCACCGTCATAACAAACTAAAATCTTTTGTGTATTCTTTTTAATTACTTTGATTTGTCCTTCATTAAGTGCAGTTCCCATACCAGCTATTACATTAGTAATACCAGCCGCTCCAAGCGCTATAACGTCCATATATCCTTCAACAAGGATTAACTCGTCTGGACGAATACCTTTCTTCCTGTCCTCTTTAATGAAGTTTAAACCATATACGCAATTGCTTTTTTCAAAAATCTCATTTGTGTTTGAATTTTTATATTTTGCCGGATTGTCTTTATCTTCCTCTTTATATATACGTCCACCAAAGGCTACCACATTACCTTGTGCGTCAAAAATAGGCACAATTATCCTATTTGCGAATGAATCTATATTATCTTTTCCATAAATTAATCCGCATGCTTGAATGTCTGGCACCTTGTATTCTTTTCTTCTTAAATATCCTTGTAATCCATCTTGAGAAAGAGAAACACCTAATCTATATTTCTCTATGATGTCATCTCCAAATCCACGGCTTGCTAAATAATTTTTTGCAGGTTGACCTTCTTCTTTTCTTGTAAGGTTTGCATAATAGTATCTATTGGCATCTAACATTATGCCTCTTAAAAGGTCTTTTCTATCCTTCTCTTCTTGTGCTTTAGGATCTGCTTTAAATTCAGGCATCTCCATATGATATTGGTCTGCAAGTTTCCTTACAGCATCTATATAAGACATACCTTCTATATCTCTAACAAAAGTAATAACATCTCCACCTTTGCCACAACCAAAGCAATGGAAATATCTTTGGTTCTCATGTACATACATAGATGGTGTCTTTTCATTATGGAAAGGACAACAACAAACCCAGTCTGAACCAGACCTTCTTAATTGTACATATGAACTTATTACGTCCTTAATGTTAGCTCTTGTCTTTAAATCAGCTATAAATTGTTCAAAATTATTATCGTTTGCCATTTATCTCCGCATATAATAAATATACTCTCTATTTATATATACGTTTAATATTGGCAATTTTTTAAAAAAATTTTAAAATTATACCCAATGTAGTCTAGGAAGTGAGCCTTCTTCCATACCCCAAGCATTCTCCGGATACGCAGTAATGTTCATAATATTTCTATATGGTTTGAAACCTATAGACAATAATGTTTTTACAGTTTTTAGAGTTGTAGAATCATTAACTGCACTTTCAGGATATCCACTAAGTGTTGTATTGTCTCTAGTCTTATTTCTTGTCTCCAAATACTCTGTTTCTGGAAGGGATGAATTGCTCTTGAAATAGATATTTCCTGTAACCTTTGATTCATCACTACCATCATATAGACAGTTTCTCATGTCCTCTGCAAGGGTTAATCTTACAGCACTATAATAAATGTGATCATAAGTTACATTCGCATTTTGTTCTACAAATATATTTCCATTAATTCTTCCAATTTGGAAGCAACCAACTAATTCAGCATTAGGACAAATACCTGCCTCAATTAAAGATAATGTATCGCTTGCACCTTCAGATGAAGTTCTAGATTCAACAGTTATATTTCCAGAAATGAATGAGTTTGTAATTGTTCCATCTAAATAACCAGCAATTCCACCAACTCTTACTGAAAGAGAACCTTTACCAATTGCTGTTTGAGCACTTAGATTCCCAGACAATGCACAGTTTTGAACTGTAACATCTACCATTACATCCTCAATAGGAGTAACATAGCCGATTACACCACCAGCATAAATATTTTGTGTATAAGTATTTGTTGCGTTTGCGCCTTGGCAATTGAGATTTGAACTCATTGAATCTACATAACAGTTTGCAACCGTTAAATCTCCAGTTGAGTCATGTATTCCAAGTATTCCACCAAATATAACCCTAGACTCAAATGTATGTGAGCTAACATTATCTAAGTCCAATAATTTATGACTTAAGCTAACATTGCCTCTATAATAACATTGGTTGATAATTGTATCACTAGTACTCATACCAACAAGTCCACCATATACTGTTGATGCAAATTCTGAATTGTTAATTGAGAATGTTGATGTATTTTTTGCGCCATTAGTTCTTGTGGTTTCTACACTACAATAATTGATATGGCAGTTTGTTGTTTTTCCAATAAGTCCACCAATTATTAACTCTTGATTCATAGCAAGGCCAAG
>CAMVBZ010000035.1 GCA_947165815.1 uncultured Clostridia bacterium | reverse complement strand
AGTTTTGGTATGTAATAGTTGCAAGAGTCTTATTCTCGTTCTTAATCATTACTCTTTCTTTTGCTTCAATTGCTTGATGTAATCCATCTGAGTAACGTCTACCAATCATTACACGGCCAGTAAACTCGTCAACGATAAGAATTTCTCCATCGGATACGATATAGTCTCTATCTCTCTTCATCATTTCGTGTGCTTTTAATGCATTTTGAATATGATGATATAAATCTGAGTTTTCAAGGTCTGTAAGGTTTTCTACCTTAAAGTACTTTTCTGCCTTCTCTACACCTTCTTCTGTAAGCATAATGGTCTTCTCTTTTTCTTCTATGGTGTAGTCTGTATCTCCAGATAATGTTCTTGCAAATGAATCTGCTCTTAGATAAAGTTCTCCACTCTTATCTCCTTTACCGGAAATAATTAAAGGTGTTCTTGCTTCGTCTATTAAAATTGAGTCAACTTCGTCTACGATTGCAAAATTTAGAGCTCTTTGTACTTTGTCTTTTTTGTAGACAACCATATTGTCTCTTAAGAAGTCAAAACCTAGTTCGCTATTTGTACAGTATGTAATATCTGCATTATATGCTTTCTTCTTAGCTTCTGGATCCATCTCGTGTACAATAACACCAACGCTTACACCAAGGAAGTTGTAAATCTTTCCCATCCATGCAGCGTCTCTAGCTGCTAAGTAGTCATTAACTGTAACTACGTGTACACCTTCTCCAGATAATGATTCAAGATATGCAGGAAGAGTTGCTACTAATGTTTTACCTTCACCAGTTCCCATTTCAGCAATTCTGCCTTGGAATATAGCAATACCACCCATTAATTGAACTGGGAAGTGTTCCATATTCAATACTCTTCTGCCTGCTTCTCTGATAACTGCAAATGCATCATTAAGAATATCATTGAGTTTCTCTCCGTTCTTTAAACGGTCTTTTAATATTCCTGTTTGAGCTTGCAATTCTTCATTTGACATTGGTTCATATTTGCTCTTTAATTCGCAAATTTTTACTGCTCTTTTGCAAAGTGCTTTAACACTTCTTGCATTATCATTTAATAATCCCTTTAAACCAGGATAATAAGACTTGTATAGTTCTCTCCAATTTAATGCTTCTGAACTCATACCGCCCTCCTTTATAAATTACCGAACTCTTCTATTAATAATTGCATTAATAATGAGTTACGCTTCAATGTTTCGTTATTTGCTATCATTTTTTGTATTGTTGGGATTGAACCAACTAATACAACTATATTCTTTGCACGAGTAACACCCGTGTACAATAAGTTTCTTGTTTGCATTAAGTAACTAGCATCTAGTGCTAAAACTACGTTATCAAATTCACTACCTTGTGATTTATGAATAGTTACAGCATATGCTAGTGTAATTTCGTCTGCCTGTGAGAAAGAATAATTAGAAATCTTGTCATCATCAAAATGTATTGTGAATTCGTTGGTTGCATAGTTTATCTTCTCAATAATTCCTACATCTCCATTAAATACACCACATCCATTTTCCACATAATGCTCATGGGCAACAAACCAAGTCATTTCATAATCATTGACTACTTGCATAACTTTGTCACCCTCTCTAAATATAACTTCTCCGTGCTTAAATTCTTTCTTTTCTTTTGAGTATGGATTTAATGCTTTTTGTAGTCTTGCATTAAGTGCTGTTATTCCGGCAGTTCCTCTCTTCATTGGACAAAGAACATTAATGTCTCTTGGCGTACAATCTAAGAATGTTGGCAATCTATTCAAAACTAAATCCATAACAGTATTTGCTATGTCTACAGAATTGTTCTTTTCATCATAGAAGAAGTCTGAACTCTTGTTGTCTAAGTTAGGCATTAATCCATTATTGATTCTATGTGCATTTACAACTATTCCGCTGGATTCGGCTTGACGATAAATATGTGTTAAGAATGATACTCCAAAGAAACCACTCTCAATAAGGTCATGAAGAACACAACCAATACCAACAGATGGCAATTGATCCTTATCTCCAACAAGTACTAATCTTGTTCCATCCTCAAGAGCATTAATTAAATGATACATGATTGGTTCATCCAACATACTTACTTCGTCTACAATAACAACATCATATGGAAGTGGTCTCTTGTCATTATAAACAAACCTCATAGTTCCACCTGCATCTACACTGTATCCAAGTAATCTATGAATAGTACTTGCATCACTTCCTGTTGCTTGCGACATTCTCTTTGCTGCTCTTCCTGTTGGAGCACATAAGGCAACATCTAAACCTAAGTCTGCAAATATAGATATGATACATTTAATGATTGTTGTCTTACCTGTACCTGGTCCACCAGTGATAATGTGTACACCATGTTCAAAAGTATCTTCTATTGCTTCGACCTGTTTTTCATGTAATTTAATCTTGTTTCTTGCCTCATATAAACTGATTGCCTCGGACGGATCTATGTTAATCAATCTTGCTCTATCTCTTAAATCTGCAAGCTTAGAAGCAATCTTCTTTTCAACGTTATAAATAGACTTATGCATTATGGCTGCACCCATCTTTGTGTCGTATCTTATAACTGTTCCGAGTAAGATTAAGTCGCCTAATACATCTCTTATTTTTTCGCCAATATCTTCAGTATTGACATTTAATATATCCAAAGTTTCACGATAAAGGTCGTTTTCGTACAAAAATGCATTTCCGCTAGTGGTTGCAGATTTCTTTAAACAATATGAAATAGCTGCCTCAATTCTAAACTCAGAATCTTTTTCTATTCCAAGATTTTGTCCTATTCTATCTGCTGTTGCAAAGCCTATTCCATCTATATCATCTACTAATTTATAAGGATTTTTTCTAACTATTTCTATGCTATTTTCAAAGTAGTGATTATATATTCTTAGAGACATATTTACAGATATCCCAAGTTCTTGAAGGAACATCATGGTATCTTGCAACTTCTTAAGATTCATATATTCTCTTGCAAAATTCATTGCCTTTGTAAGAGATATTCCTCTAACCTTTGCAAGCTTAATTGGGTATTCCATAATGCTTAGAGTGTCTAATCCATATACATCTACAATGGCCTCTGCTGTAGTTGGTCCTAAGCCTTTAATAAGACCGCTAGATAAAAACTTTTTAATACCGTCCAACTTGGATGGTGGCAAAATGCAAATGTCTTCAGCAACTACTTGATCTCCGTAAGTTTTATTGTTTCTTACTACACCTATTACCTTAACTTGATGTCCCTCAGACACAGGAATACATGTACCAACAACAGTAATTCTTAATCCTTCTGTTGTTCGTATTTTCATTACCGTATAACCGGTTTCATCATTGCGGTATATAACCCCAATAACTTCTCCGATAAATGTGTCTAAAGAATCGTCTTTTCTCATTTTGCCTCTTTTAGATAAAAATATAGAGGGCGTTACTATATAGTTGCCCCCTATGTTATTGTTTCAGTTTCAAAGATTAGATTGTAATAAACTCTTAATCTCTTCTACCTTATTTGTCTTTTCCCAAGGTAATCCATCTCTTCCAAAGTGCCCATAATTACAAGCCTTTCTATAGACTGGAGCATCCAATCCTAAAGACTTAATAATTGCTCTTGGACGCAAATCGAATACCTTTCTAACTATTTCTGCAAGTTTCTCATCGGAAACAACACCTGTTCCAAATGAATCTATTAAGATAGAAACTGGATGAGCCTTTCCTATTGCGTAAGCAACTTGGATTTGAACTCTATCTGCAGCTCCAGCAGCAACTAAATTCTTACAAATATATCTTGCCATATATGCTGCACTTCTATCTACCTTAGTTGGATCCTTGCCTGAGAAAGCACCGCCACCATGTGGACAATATCCACCATAGGTGTCTACTATAATCTTTCTTCCTGTTAGACCACTATCTGCAGCTGGTCCACCTAATACGAAGTTCCCTGCTGGATTAATGAAGAATTTGGTATTTTCATCTATCAACTCACTCGGAATTGCTTCTTTAATAACCTTTTCTAAAATATCCTTTCTAAGTTCTTCTAAATCATGTGGATCATGTTGTGTTGAAACAACTACTGCATCTACTCTTACTGGCTTTCCGTCTACATACTCAACTGTTACTTGAGATTTGCCATCTGGTCTAATGTAAGGGATTATACCGTTCTTTCTTACATAAGTTAATCTTTGTGTCACGGCGTGAGCTAAAGTGATTGGTAGAGGCATTAGGGACTCTGTTTCTCTACATGCATATCCAAACATCATGCCTTGGTCTCCTGCGCCTAGCCCTTCTTCTTCTGCGTTGTTTTCTTTATCTGATGCATTATTAACGCCATGACAAATGTCTGGAGATTGTTCATCTATAGATGTACTAACAGCACATGTTTGGCTATCAAAACCCATTTCGCTTGAGTTGTAACCAATATCTTTAATAACTCCCCTAACTATCTTAGGAATGTCGCTATAATGTGTTGTGGTCATCTCACCAAAGACAAACACCATACCTGTTGTACAACAAACTTCTATTGCACAACGGGCTTTGTTGTCTTTAGACAAAACGTCATCTAATATGGCATCTGCGATTTGGTCACAAACCTTATCTGGATGTCCTTCTGTCACGCTTTCAGATGTAAAAAGTCTTCTCTCCATTTTTACCTCTAGTTTTTAGAAATCTTCTTCTTCCTTGTCTAATTCAACATTGACTGGAGTAATGATAGATTCTTCTTGGACGGTTTCATTATCTCTAACTGGAACTACAGAAATGTCTTTGTAACACTTCATACCTGTTCCAGCTGGGATAAGTTTACCGATAATTACATTTTCCTTTAATCCAATTAAAGGATCTTTCTTATTCTTAATTGCAGCGTCTGCAAGAACTGTTGTTGTTTCTTGGAATGATGCAGCTGATAAGAATGATTCTGTTGCAAGAGCAGCCTTAGTAATACCTAACAATACACGTTGAGATGCGATTGGTCTTCCGCCATTTGCAAGTATCTTTGCGTTTTCTTCGTCTACTCTATAACTATCTACTAATGTTCCTGGTATGAATTGTGAATCACCTTGATCCAAAATCTTAACCTTTCTTAACATTTGACGTACGATAATTTCAATGTGCTTATCATTGATGTTAACAGATGCACTACGATATGAAGCTTGAACTTCTTTTGTAATGTAGTCTTGAACACCTTTTGCCATACATGCTTTGAATAAGTCTTGTGGGTAAATGTTACCTCTGGTAAGTGCTTGACCAGCTGCAACCATATCTCCATCATGAACTTTAATTTCTGCATCATATGAAAGTGGGTATACCTTTGAATCATTATCACTTACAACTGTAATTGAGTTGTCTGCTTCGTTAATAATAACTCTACCAGCCTTTTCAGAAATGACTGCCATACCCTTTGGTCTTCTTGCTTCGAACAATTCTACGACACGTGGCAAACCTTGTGTAATATCATCACCAGATGCAACACCACCAGTATGGAAGTTTCTCATTGTGAGCTGTGTTCCAGGTTCACCAATGGATTGTGCTGCGATAATACCAACTGCTTCACCGATCTTAACTGATCTACCACTTGCCATATTCTTTCCATAACACTTAGAACATACGCCTGTCTTTGTCTTACATGAAAGAACTGAACGAACTGTAACTGATGGGATGTCTGCAATCTTTCTTCCTTTCTTATCCCAAATATCCATATAGACTTTGTCTATTTCTTCTGCTTGGTCTTGGGAAATCATTGAATCTGCTGGAGCAAGAATTTCACCTGTTTCTGGGTTTACGATATCTTTAATTGTATATCTTCCTTCGATTCTTTCTCTTAAGGATTCAACAACACGGTCTTCATCCATAATTGGGCTGATTTCGATACCTTTGTTATCTCCACAGTCTTGTTCAAGAACGATAACACCATGAGATACGTCAACAAGTCTTCTTGTTAAGTAACCAGAGTCTGATGTCTTTAATGCTGTATCAGCCATTGATTTTCTACCACCGTGTGATGAGTTGAAGTAATCCAAAACTGACAAACCTTCACGATAGTTAGCTTTAACTGGCAATTCAATTTCTTTACCTTGTGTATCAACAACCAATCCACGCATACCAGAAAGTTGCATGATCTGTTTCATACTTGCACGAGCACCAGATGTAGCCATCATCATGATTGGGTTGAAGTCATCTGCGTTTGCCTTCATTTCTTCTTCAAGGCTCTTGAATGCTTGCGACCAAATTGCAACTATTCTTGTGTATCTTTCTTTTTCTGTTAAGAGACCTCTTTGATAGCTCTTTTCTGTCTTTAATACTAAAGCATCTGTTTCTTCAACAATCTTTCTCTTTGCATCTGGTATATGCATATCGAAAACTGATGTTGTAATAGCACCAATTGTTGAATACTTGTAACCTAATGTCTTGATATCATCAAGAACCATAGATGTCTTTGTTGCTTCATGATATTTGAAGCAGTTATCAACGATTTGTCCGAGTTGTTTCTTGCCAATAGCAAGTGTCTTGAATCCAAGTGCTTTTTGGATGTTCATTCTTAATTCGTGAGTTTTCTTTTCGTTTTCATCTGCGAATAAATCGAAATCTCCATCCTTATATGCTTCATTAACAGCTTTAATAATTGCATTGATAACATCATCCTTTACATCAAGATGTAATATGCCTCTAATTTCTTTAATAAGAGCATTGCTTGATTCTTTACCCTTTGCTGCGTCCCAAATTGCTTGTAATTGTTTGTTTTCAATACTTGCGTTTGGTCCTAATAATCCAGCAACTTCTATCATTAACTTGTTATCTGGGTTTGTTCTATCTACAAAGTGTAAATCTTGTGGTAATGTCTTGTTGAAGATGCAACGACCGATTGTTGTATGGAGCATTCTTGAAATTGGTTTACCATTTTCATCTGTTCCTTTTACTCTAATCCAGCATAATGTTTGAAGAGTAATTTCTTTCTCTTGATATGCATGGAATGCTTCATCTTCAGATGCGAAGATCTTACCTTCACCCTTTGCACCTGGTTTTACTATTGTTAAATAGTATGAACCTAAAATAATATCTTGTCCTGGTGAAACGATTGACTTACCATCACTTAACTTAAGAATGTTGTTTGTACATAACATTAAGATACGTGCTTCAGCTTGTGCTTCAACAGAGATAGGTACGTGTACTGCCATTTGGTCACCATCGAAGTCAGCGTTGAAAGCTGTACATGCTAATGGGTGGAGTTTAATTGCTCTACCTTCTACAAGTACTGGTTCGAATGCTTGGATACCAAGACGGTGTAATGTAGGAGCACGGTTCAATAATACTGGATGGTCTTTAATGATTTCTTCTAAGAATCCATAAATTTGACCACTGCCTTCTGCAATAATTTCTTTTGCTTTCTTAATTGTTGAACAGATACCTTCTTGCATTAATCTTCTCATTACAAAAGGCTTGAATAATTCAAGAGCCATTTCCTTTGGAAGACCACATTGATAAAGCTTAAGTTCTGGTCCGATAACGATAACTGAACGTCCTGAGTAGTCTACACGTTTACCAAGTAAGTTTTGACGGAAACGTCCTTGCTTACCTTGTAAATATCTAGATAAAGACTTTAATTCTCTTCCACCTGCACCAGTGATTGGCTTTCCTCTTCTACCGTTAGCGATAAGTGCATCTACGATTTCTTGTACCATACGCTTTTCGTTTCTAAGAATAAGCTCTGGAGTTGGTTGAGACTTTAATTTCTTTAAACGGTTGTTTCTTCCAATAACTCTACGATATAAATCGTTTAAGTCTGTAGTTGCAAATCTGCCACCATCCAATTGAACCATTGGTCTTAAATCTGGTGGGAATACTGGAAGTACATCAAGAATCATCCATTCTGGTTTGTTTCCGCTAATTCTGAAAGCTTCAACAACTTCGAATTGCTTGATTGCTTTTGCTCTTTCTTGACCAGTTCTTGTTGCAATTACGTCTTTAAGTCTTTCACTTTCCTTTTCGATATCGATTTGAGATAAGAGCTCTTTAATAGCTTCTGCACCCATTCCAACTCTAAAGGAATCTCTATCATATTTTTCCCAAAGGTTTTCACAGTCTTCAACTGAGATTACATCTTTCTTAGCAATCTCTGCACATGCGCCTGCATCCATAACAATATATGCGTTATAGTAAAGAACTGATTCTAATTCTTTAGGAGATAATCCTAATAATCTTCCAATTGGAGAATCAAATCCCTTTGAATACCAGATATGTGCAACTGGAGTTGCGAGTTCAATATGTCCCATACGTTCTCTACGAACTTTAGACTTTGTGACTTCAACACCACACTTTTCACAAACTACGCCTTTGTATTTAATCTTCTTATATCTTCCACAACTACATTCCCAGTCTTTTACAGGCCCGAATATTCTTTCACAGAATAATCCTCCCTTATCTGGTTTTTGTGTACGATAGTTAATTGTTTCTGATTTAACTACTTCACCGTGAGACCATTTTCTAATTTGCTCTGGAGAAGCGAGACTTATTTTTATTGCATCAAAATTACTTAATTCATACATAATCTTAAATCTCCTTATTTATTATCGTCATCATCATGATCTTCAAGGACAGTCATCAAACTTGAGAATTCTTCATTGACTTCATCTTCAATTGATGGTGCTGCGTCATCTAAACTACCGAAGATATTTTCCATATCTATTTCATTATTGTCGCCTGCGTATGCGTCCTCGCTATTGTCATCTGCTGAACCATTGAATAAAGAATCCATTCCGAAACCTTCTGTAACATCGATTTCTTTCTTTTCTTCTTCATTCTTACGTTGTGCCATATCGTATTCGAGTTCTTCACTTGAAATGCTTTCTTGTGTAATTCTTGTTCCATCTTCTGTTTGCATTTCAATATTCAAACCAAGAGCATTTAATTCTTTTACAAGAACATGGAATGCTTCTGGAATTCCAGGCTCGGATAAGTTTTGTCCATTGATGATGCTGTTATATGTTCTGTTACGTCCTTCAACGTCATCTGACTTAACTGTAAGTATTTCTTGTAATGTGTGTGCTGCACCATAAGCTTCAAGTGCCCAAACTTCCATTTCACCGAAACGTTGTCCACCAAATTGTGCTTTACCACCAAGAGGTTGTTGTGTAACGAGTGAATATGGTCCAATACTTCTTGCGTGAATCTTATCGTCAACGAGGTGATGTAACTTGAGGTAGTACATATAACCAACTGTTACTGGGTTTTCAAATGGTTCACCAGTACGTCCATCATAAACCTTAATCTTTCCATCAACTTTTGTTACAGGATTTCCATCTGCATCAAGTTTTGGAGTTCCATCTGCATTATAAACTGGAGATACAAATCCGTTATCTCTTAATAATGCCTTGATGTCTTTTTCGTTTGCACCATCAAATACTGGTGTACAAATCTTCCATCCTAATGAATGTGCAACAAGTCCTAAGTGTACTTCAAGAACCTGTCCGATGTTCATACGAGAAGGAACACCTAATGGATTCAATACGATTTGAAGTGGTGTACCATCTTCTAAGAATGGCATATCTTCTCTTGGGAGAACTCTTGAAACAACACCCTTGTTTCCGTGACGTCCAGCCATCTTATCTCCAACACCAATCTTACGTTTTTGTGCTATAAAGACTTTAACCTTTTCTAATACACCATTTGCTAATTCAGCATGATCTTCTGCCTTGAATGTTTGAACAGCAACAACGATACCGCCTTCACCATTCTTAACTCTTAATGATGTATCTCTGTAATCTCCAGATTTCTCTTGGAAGATAGCAGCAAGTAATCTTTGCTCTGCTGTAGGTTCTGTTTCACCTTTCTTTGTAATCTTACCAACTAAGATATCTCCAGGTTTAACTTCTGTACCAACACGAACAATACCATTTTCATCAAGATGCTTCTTTGCGTTTGCAGAGAGACCTGCAATATCTCTTGTGATTTCTTCTGGTCCAAGTTTTGTTTCTCTAGATTCACATTCATAACTTTGAATATGGATAGATGTGAATGCATCATTCTTTAAGAGGTCTTCACTAATAAGAACTGCGTCTTCGTAGTTGTAACCTTCCCATTCCATGAATCCGATAAGAATGTTTCTACCTAATGAAAGTTCACCATTATCTGTTGCTGGACCATCTGCAATAACTTGGTCTGCATCAACTCTTTGTCCTTTGCTTACGATTGGATGTTGGTTGATACATGTATTTTGGTTGCTACGTTGGAACTTGGAAAGTTGATATGTATCTTCATTGCCATCGTCTGTTGTAATAACGATAGTATTTGCATCTACATATTTAACTACACCAGCATTCTTTGCGATAACAACAACACCAGAGTCATGTGCAATACGATATTCAACACCAGTTGCAACGATTGGTGCTTCTGGTTTAAGAAGTGGAACTGCTTGACGTTGCATGTTAGAACCCATTAAAGCACGGTTCAAGTCATCGTTTTCCAAGAATGGAATTAATGCTGTTGCAACAGAAACTAATTGCTTTGGATTTACGTCCATGAAGTCTACCTTTTCTTTTGGATATTCACGGATTTTTTCCATTTCTCTACATGTTACACGTTCATTTACGAAACGGCTATTTTCATCTAGTGGTTCGTTTGCTTGTGCAATGATGTATTTATCTTCTTCTTCAGCTGTCATGTAAACAACTTCATCTGTGATAACACCAGTTTCTTTATCAATCTTACGATATGGAGATTCAATATAACCATATTCGTTGATTCTTGCATAAGTTGCGAGTGATGAAATAAGACCAATGTTTTGTCCTTCTGGAGTTTCGATAGGACAAATTCTTCCATAGTGTGAGTGGTGAACGTCACGAACTGCCATTGTTGCACGTTCTCTGTTCAAACCGCCAGGACCTAATGCAGAAAGCTTTCTCTTGTGAGTTAATTCTGCGATTGGGTTTGGTTGATCCATAAATTGGCTCAATTGTGATGAACCAAAGAATGTTCTTAATGCTGTTTCAACTGGCTTTGTGTTAATTAAAGTCTTTGGTCTTAATTCTGCACCTTCAGCTGTTGATTGCATCTTTTCTCTTACACCCTTTTCTAAACGAGAGATACCAATTCTGAATTGGTTTTGGAGCAACTCACCAATTGCTCTTACTCTACGATTTGATAAGTGGTCTATATCGTCTGTCTTTCCAAATCCATGTGTGAGACCGAAATCATAGTTGATTGTAGCTAAGATATCGTCTGGAGTTGCTGTCTTACGAACTAACTTATTAACGTTCATTCTGATATGATCGATAAGGTCAGCTGGATCTGGATATTCTTCCATCATCTCAACGAGTTGTGGATAATATACTTTTTCAAGGATTCCTAAATCTTTTGGATTCAATGGTGCACCATCTGGGTATGTTGGAATGAATGCTTCAAGATCTACATGGTTGTTACCCATAATCTTGTATCCCTTTTCATTTCCTTCTTCATCTGTATATGTTACCCAAACAACGTTAACACCAAGATTTTGAATTTCATTTGCTTTTTCAAGAGTTAATACTGTTCCGGCTACAGCAACAACTTCGCCTGTAGTTTCATCGATAACATCTTTATAAAGCTTTTGTCCTGCAATACGTGTAGCAAGATTTAATTTCTTGTTAACTTTATAACGACCAACTCTTGTTAAGTCATATTTTCTTTCTTCGAAGAAAGTTGAATTGATAATATCAAGACCACCATTAATTGTGAATCCGTCATTATCTTTCATCTTGCTATATAAGTCTCTGAGACCTAAAGCTGCATTCTTTCCATTTCCATCTTTCTTTAATGTTGCAATAATCATTGGGTCATTGCCAAAGAATTCAGCGATTTCTTCGTTTGTACCTGTTCCCAAGCCATGTCTTAAACTATACTTTTGGAAACCATTTTCTGAGATTGGATCAATACCTTCAACTGTAGCAAGGGAACGAATAAGAATAGATGTTAAAATCTTACGCTTCTTATTAATGTGTACCCAACTAATACCTTGTTGATCTTGCTCAAATTCAAGCCAGTCGCCTCTTTCTGGGGAGAGACGTGTTTGGTAACGTTTCTTACCTGTTCTCTTATCTGTCTCAAATTCGCAATATACACCAGGGCTTCTGATTAATTGTGATACTACAACACGTTCAGCACCATTGATGATGAATGAGCCACTTTCTGTCATGAGAGGAATATCTCCAAGATAAACGCTCTCTGGCTTCATAACTTCCTTAGTTTCCAAATTTTCCAATTGACATAATACGTGAAGAGATGCTTCATAGTTTAAAGCATTGTCTTTACAATATTGAATTGAATTCTTTGGTTTGTCTGCTAAGGTGTGACTTAAGAATGTGAGTTTTAGTTTTCCATTTTGTGAAACTATTGGTGAATAGTATTGGAGAACTTCTTTGATACCGTTTTGAATGAAGTCATTGTAAGAGTTCTTTTGAATAGAAATGAGGTTTGGAATTGCAAGAACATTCTTAATCTTTGAGAATGAGTAACGCTCTGTGTTTCCGAATTTTTCTAGGTGAACTCTTTTGGCCATATCAAACTTTGTTTCTTCAGACATTATTTACACTCCTTGAAATAAAATTACATTTGGTTCGGCCCGAAAATTTTGTGTTTTCAAAAATTTCTAAAGCACTTGTTTTTTTGTTGTTCTTAGTTTATACTAACTTTGCGACACAAACCTGATTTTTATATATATATTTATAATATAAAGTCAAAACGTGAAAATATCGCAGTTTTAGAGTTTACTACGATAAGTCAATACTGTCAACTACTTTTTAATAATAAATAAAAG
>CAMVBZ010000034.1 GCA_947165815.1 uncultured Clostridia bacterium | reverse complement strand
CTTAATTAATTTTGTTTTTTTGACGCTATAAGTTTACACCTTTTTTAAAAAAAGAAAAAAATGATTTAAGCATTTTTTATAATAATTTTTCTTTTTTCATTAAAAAAGAAGCATATCTCTTTATTTTTTGCTTTGGTTTATGTATAATATTCTATTATGTGTAAGTCTATAAAAATTTCATTTATAATTATTTTTTGTTTAGCAATTGCAGTCCTTGCATTCTTTGTGGCTTTCAAAACCACAGATGTTGCTTTTGCAGAAGGTAATGGCTATTACTATCTCAAACAAGCAACTCAAAGTAAGACTGCCGTATCCTCCAATATGGAGTTTAAAAATGCAGATGGAACTAGTTTATTTAAAATCCCAGAAACATACTACGTTAAAATTGAAGAAATAAATTCAGATAGTATCTCAGTTTCATATATGGGACTTGCTGGAACTATTAAAAAGGTTGAAGGTTTAACACCTGTTACAACTACCGCTATTTCCAATGTTGCTATTACAGAAAATAATGCTTATCCAGTTATAGAATTAAAACCAACTGGAGACCAAATTGCTTACACAAATATGAATGATGTAGAAACTAGCGTAGATTCTAATATTGTTAAAGTCTATTTCATGGGCGAGGCAATGGATGGAGCAAATATTTATGTTAAGTTTGTAACAGATGACAACTCTTTCTATGGTTACGCAAACAAGAGCATTTTTGAGAGTTTTTCTATTTCTTCTAACCAAGAAGTTATAGACGCTATAAACAATGCAAATGCTAGTCCTATGTCTAAGGCAACAAATACAAATAATTCTAAGGCATTACGTGTTATATTAATCATTGGATTAATAATTCCTGCTATTGTTATTGCCCTTCTTATATTCATTCCTAGAAAGTCTGAACAATATGACAAGGCTAGAATGCATGGAAAGAAAACATCTTTTATAGACTACGACAAAACACGTTCTCCAGAGCAAGATCCTAATAATGCACAAGCACCACAAGGTTACATACAACCTAATCAACCTCAGTATCCTGCTCAGAATTATAACCAACCTCAAAATAACGGATACTACCCACCTCAGCAACCTGGGCAACCTTATTACCCACCACAAAACAATGGGTATTATCCTCCACAACAACCACAGCAACCGTATTATCCACCTCAAGGACCACAATATCCATACCAACAACAGGGATATTACCCTCCACAAGATAATAATGGATATCCTCCATATGATGATGGAAATAACGGACAATATTAAAAAGGTGTTTTATGAAATTATATATTGCTTCAGATATACATGGCAGTGCTGCTAATCTAGAAAGATTATTAAATACTATTGGTGCTGCACTAGATGAGGATCCAAATATAAGAGTTATCTTTTTAGGAGATACTTATAATCATGGACCAAGAAATCCTTTCCCAGAAAGATATTCACCTATGGAAGTTGCAAGAATGCTTAATGATGCTATGCAATTTATTACAGTTATTAAAGGAAACTGCGACAGCGAAGTAGATGAAATGATTTCTAACTTCCCTATAATCTCAGACTTTAATATGGAATGGGAAGGAGTTACTCTTTACTTCACACACGGACATAAATTCGGACCACAAAAGGCACCTATTGGAGCTAAAGAAGGAGATGTAGTTTTCTACGGACATACACACCTATTTAAAGCAGAAAATATAGATGGTATTAACTATGTTAATCCAGGTTCTATTTCCCTTCCTTTTAATAATAATCCTAGAACATATGCTGTTTTGGAAGGCAAAGAAATACAAATTAGACAAATAGAAGATAACAAAACAATATTGACATACAATTTCTAAAAGAGAGGTATTATTATGATTACTCGTTTACGTACTGATTTTGAAGTAGGCGAAACACCATTAGCCGAATATCCACGTCCTCAATTCCAAAGAGATTCTTATTTCACTTTAAATGGACAATGGGATTATGCTATTTACCGCCAAAGCGAAGACTTTGCTGGATACCAAGGAAAAATCTTAGTTCCTTTCTCACCCGAATCACTACTCTCTGGTGTAAAAGAAGGAACAATGGTTATGCCAAATGATAAGCTTTATTATCATAGAACATTCACCCTTCCTATTGGTTTCAACAAAGGACATACATTCATTAACTTTGATGCAGTAGACTTTGCCTGTACTGTTAAAGTAAACGGAGCATACGTTGGAGAACACGTTGGTGGATATACCCCATTCAGCGTAGACGTTACCAAAGTAATTAAGGATGGAGATAACACTATAGACGTAGAAGTTACAGACCCATCAGATACATCCTACCATACAAGAGCAAAACAAGCCATAAAGCATGGTGGCATTTGGTATACACCACAATCTGGTATTTGGCAAAGTGTATGGATTGAATCTGCACCTCAAACATATCTAAAAGATATGACAATAGTTCCAGATATAGATAACGGAACAGTTAATATAGACACAAAGGTTTGTGGAGACGAAGAAGTTTCAGTTGTTGTATTAGATGGTGAAACTCCAATAGCAAGTGGTAATACAAAAGGTGGAAGAATATCTCTTCAAGTTCCTAACTTTGAATGCTGGTCTCCAGAAAATCCTAAATTATATAATTTAGCACTTAAAGTTGGCACAGATATAATTAAGTCTTACTTCGGTATGAGAAAGTTCTCTATTATGGAAGATGAAAATGGAATTAAGAGACTTGCTCTTAATAACAAACCATATTTCCATAACGGATTGTTAGATCAAGGTTATTGGTCTGACGGTATGCTCACTCCTCCAAGTAATGCTGCACTTGAGTATGATATCAAGTTAGTAAAGGATATGGGCTTTAATATGATTAGAAAACATATTAAGATTGAACCACTACTCTGGTACTATTACTGTGATAAATACGGACTCTTAGTATGGCAAGACTTTGTAAGCGGTGGAAGAAAATATAATATGCTCGCTATAGGCGTTCTTCCATTTATTCATATCAACATCAAAGACACTAACTATAAGTTCTATGCTAGACAAGATGAAGAAGGAAGATTGGAATACATAAACGAAATGCATGAAACAGTACAAAGACTTAAGAACGTACCATGTCTTGCACAATGGGTTCCATTCAACGAAGGATGGGGACAATTTGACTCCATAGAAATTACAAAACAATTAAGAGCATTAGATAATACAAGAACTATAGACTCTGTTTCTGGTTGGGCAGACCAAGGCAAGAATTCATCAGACTTAAAGAGCTTACACATTTACTTCAAACCAATTACTCTTCCAAAGAGAGAAAAGCGTGTTATTGTAATTAGTGAATTCGGTGGATACTCTAACCCAACACAAGACCATATGTTCAATCCAGATAAATTATTTGGATACAGAATGTTCAAGACAAAAGATGCATTATGGGAAGCATATAAGAAACTATTTGAAAATAGAATCATCCCAGGCATTGCTAAGGGCTTAAGCGCAACCGTATACACACAAGTTAGTGACGTTGAAGAAGAAATCAATGGTTTAATAACTTACGATAGAAAGGTTATTAAGTTCCCTGTAGACAAGATGAAAGAATTAAACGATAGAATTAAATATTGAGGTAATAAATGAGTTACGCAGATGTAAAATTAGTTGAGATGTGTAGAGACATTATAGATAATGGTGTCTGGGATACAGATATGGATGTTAGACCTAGATGGGAAGATGGCACCCCTGCACATACTGTTAAGAAATTTGGTGTTGTTAATAGATACGACCTTTCAAAAGAATTCCCTATTACAACCATCAGAAGAACTGCTTTCAAGTCCGCAATAGATGAATTATTATGGATCTGGCAAAAGAAAGATAATAACGTTCATAACCTTAAATCTCATATTTGGGATAGTTGGGCAGATGAAAATGGTTCTATTGGAAAAGCTTACGGATATCAATTGGGAGTAAAGCACATCTACAAAGAAGGTGAATTCGACCAAGTAGATAGAGTATTATTTGATTTAAAAAACAACCCATCATCTAGACGTATAATGACAAACATATACAACTTCCAAGACTTACATGAAATGGGATTATATCCTTGTGCATATTCTATGACTTTCAATGTTACTGGCAATAAACTTAATGCAATACTTAACCAAAGAAGCCAAGACACACTAACAGCTAATAACTGGAATGTAGTTCAATATGCTGTTTTGGTACACATGATGGCACAAGTTAGTGGTTTCCAAGTTGGAGAACTCGTACACGTTATAGCAGATGCACACATATACGACAGACATATTCCTCTTGTAGAGGAAATGATAAAGAATCCTCAATTCGAAGCACCAACATTCAAGATTAATCCAGAGATTAAAAACTTCTATGATTTCACCTTAGATGACTTCGTTTTAGAGAATTATCAATATAACAAATTTGATCATAAAATCGAGGTGGCAGTATGAACCTAATAGTAGCTGTAGATAAAAAATGGGGAATCGGAAAAAAGAATGACCTCCTTTTCCATCTTAAAAAAGATATGAAACACTTTGTAGAATATACAAGTGGTAAAATTGTTGTTATGGGTTCAAATACCCTTCTCTCATTCCCAGGATCCAAACCTCTAAAGAATAGAGTTAATATAGTTTTATGGCCAGGTGGCAAAGATGTAGAAGGTGCTATTATCTGCCAAACATTAGACGAAGTATTTGCTAAAATTAAAGAATATAACCCAGAAGATGTATTTATCGTTGGTGGTGCTATGATGTATAGAACAATGCTTCCATATTGTGATAAAGCATACATCACAAAGGTAGATGCAGATGGAGAAGCTGAAGTATTCTTTGAGAACTTAGATTCATTAGATAATTGGGCATTAGAAGCACAAGATGAATATATCGAAGACGAGGGATATATGATTTCTTTCTGCACATACGTAAATAAAGCTCCAAAAGCATATTAAAAGCTTTAAATATACTAAATTGAACAATAAAATATCGAATTTGCAATAATTAATGTCATCCAAGTGATGGCATTTTTTCTTTGTTTTCATATGTCCTAAAAATGACACTTATATATTGAGTTAACCCTATTGACACATAAAAATTAAGGCATTATAATCTACATACTATGGATTATTCTAAGTATAAAATAAGTGATTTGTTCTATCCTGGAACACCAAAAACAAACAGTATCTCAATTATGAAAAAGAGATACATTTTGGAGTTTCAAAGAAGAGATAAGGATGGACTTCCTTGTTTTAACCATATATCCCAGTATATTGCATCCAAGGTTTATGATATGCTAAGTATTCCTTGCATAAAAGGTGAACTTGGAACATTTCATGGTAGGGAGGTTTTTGTATATAAAGATACCCTTCCCCTTAGCAATACTTTTGTGCCATATAAAGATATTGCCGAGCAATTAATGGATAAATCGGAAAATCTTAGCATTTATAACATAGATAACATCCTAGATAATATTTCCTATATAGATGGCATTAAAGACAAGCAATATGTTTATGATACCTTCTTCAAGATGATTGTTGTGGACACAATTCTTGCAAACGAAGGACGAGATATGGTTAGCTGGGGATTCTTTGTAGATGATGATAGACAATACAACCTCTCACCTATTTTTAATAATTCATTCTGTTTATTTTCCAAAGCATCTGAATATGATGTTAGTAAAGCACTATGTAGAAAAGATCTTCCAAGAAAATACATATATAATACAGAATCTTGTATATGTCTCACATGTGAGCCTAGTCCTTTGGAAGAAATAATTAGACACAAAGAATATGATGAATTAAAAGATGCTATTAAATATGTTTTAGATAAATTCAATATTAAGAAAATCAATAAGGTAATAGACAACATTAAATACATATCACTAGATAGAAAAGAATTTATTAAAAGAGTCATAGAAGAAAGACTCAATTTAGTTCGTTCTATATATAAGGAGTATTATGGAGAGACATCTTGATTTCGGTTATTTAACAACTGGTCTTATTCTCCTTGAAGATGAGCACCATTTCATATACAAAATAGCCAGGATAGACTATGTAAAAAAAGGAAATAGTTTTAGATACATATTCTCTCCATATTATAATGTTATAGACATTATACCTAATAAAATATTCCATGGAATTCCAGGTATAGATCTATCTTCTAGAGAAAGCAATTACGTTAGACAAAACTTTATACCCACATTCATTAGTGAAAGGACACCAAACAACACAAGAGACGACTTAGACGACCTTATGGAAGAATGTAGGATGAAGAAACAAAACCGTTTAGAGTGGCTTATACGCACTAATACAAGATATCATGGAGATAACCTATTCGTTGCAGATTACTTAGAAGGAGCATATAAAGAAAGAACATATAATTTAGATACTATATATGAACTTGGAGATAGTATGCCAACAATTAATAGAGAACTTCTAAAAATAGTTTGCAAAGGAGATGATGTATACTCCCCTGAAATAACTATAACAGATGAAAATAGGGCTTATTATTACAACCATCTTATGTCTTTATATGAGAAGGATTTGTTTAATAAGAAAGACAAACAAAGTCGTGGAATTAAAAAAGCCAAAGAAAAAGGAATATACAAAGGAAGAACTCCTCTTACAAGAATAAATATGGATGATACCTTAAAGCAATTTTCAGATGGAGTTATTTCTGAAGCGCAGGCAATAATGGATTTATCTATTAGTAGATCTACCTTTTATAGACGTTTAAAAAATTTCAAAGATACTCCGGACAAATAAAAAACCGTGCCTTAATTAATAGACACGGATTTATTTAATTCTTCAAATCTTAATATAGATTATATCCTGCTATAAAACAAGCTTGGTTAGACTCAATAAATTGTGGTTTTGCTGCAAATGCATGTGCAATTGTTTCAAGCATTCTTTCTTTTGTGTAAAGACCTGTAACCTTAATGTATGCACCTAGTACAACTAAGTTACTTGCTTTGTCATTTCCTACTTCGTGTGCAATTGCGTTTGCGTCTACATAATAAACTTCACAATCATTTCTTGTGTCTTCAACTTTGTCTGCAATTAAGGATGAGTTTACAAATATTCTTCCACCCTTCTTAACTCCACCAACATACTTATCAAATGATGGTTTGTTCATTACGACTAAAGAATCTGGAACTGCTATAACTGGACTTGCTACTGCTACATCATCAATACATACAGAACAAGAAGCTGTGCCTCCTCTCATCTCTGGTCCGTATGATGGGAGCCATGTTGCTGCTTTATTTTCATCTAATGCTGCATATGCGAGCAATTGACCGAAACTTAATACACCTTGACCACCGAATCCGGCAACTATTATCTTCTCCATAATTAGTCCTCCAAATCTTTATAAACACCAAGTGGATAGTATGATGTCATTTCATTCTTTACATAATCAATTGCCTTTAAAGGTGAAAGATGCCAGTTTGTTGGACATGTAGATAATAATTCAACAAAGCTTAATCCTTTTCCTTCTTTTTGGTTCTTGAATGCTTTTACTAAATATTCCTTAGACTTCTTAATGTTTCTAACATCTGCAAGTGAACCACGTGCAATGAAACTTGGTCCGTCTAATGTTGCAAGCATTTCACACATACGGATTGGATATCCATTAACTTTAGGATCTCTACCATTTTGACATGTTGTTGCTTTTTGTCCAAGAAGAGTTGTAGGAGCCATTTGGCCACCTGTCATACCATAAATACCATTGTTTATGAATATGATTGTGATGTTTGCTCCTCTTGCACAAGCATGAACTATTTCAGCCATACCGATAGATGCAAGGTCTCCATCTCCTTGATAAGCAAATACTATGTTGTCTGGGTTAACTAACTTAATACCTTGTGCTACAGATGGTGCTCTTCCATGAGCGGCTTGTTGCATATCACAATTAAAATAGTTATATGCGAATACAGCGCATCCAACAGGTGCAACACCAACTACATTCTCTGCTCCTATTTCTTCAAGTGCCTCTGCAACTAATCTGTGTGCTATACCATGTGTACAGCCTGGGCAATAATGAAGTGGAGTATCTGTTAAAAATTTTGGTTTTTCAAATACAACTGCCATATTAGTTCTCCCCCTTTATAAATGCTACTATATCTTCAGGAGACATAACGTTACCACCTGTTCTGCAATAGAAACGGATTGGTTTAATTTCATCTGTTGCAAGACGTACATCATCTATATATTGTCCCATACTTAATTCTGTAACAATAATTTCTTTTACGCTTGCTTGGTTCGCAAGAGCTTTGAGTTCCTTTGTTGGAAGTGGGCAAAGTGTAATAGGTCTAAATAAACCAACTTTCTTTCCTTCTGCTCTTAAAATGTCTACAGCAGACTTTGCAATACGTCCAACTGAACCATATGCTGTTATGACTATTTCTGCATCATCACAAAGATATTTCTCATAGAGAACTTCCTTTTCTGCCATCTTGTCATAAACCTTTTGTAATCTCTTATTAATTTCTTCGAGTTCGTCTGGAACAATGTATAAAGAGTTAATAATTCTTCTATCTTTTCCTCTACCTGTTCCATCTGTTGCCCATTTGTGTTTTGGGAATGTTGCAGGATCTTTCATCTCTGGAAGTGTAACTGCTTCCATAATTTGTCCAAGCATACCATCTCCTAAAATCATAACAGGAAGACGATATTCTTCTGCTTTGTCGAATGCATTGTAGATTAAGTCTACACATTCTTGTACAGAACATGGTCCGTATACTAACATCTTATAGTCTCCATGACCACCACCATGAACAGATTGATGATAATCTCCTTGTGAAGGTTGAATACCACCAAGTCCAGGTCCACTTCTTACCATATTAACGATAACACATGGAACTTCTGCACCACAGATGTATGAAATACCTTCTTGCATAAGTGAAATACCAGGGCTAGAAGAAGATGTCATAGCTCTTCCGCCTGCACCACCTGCACCAAATATCATGTTAATTGCACTAACTTCACTTTCAGCTTGGACAAAATGCCCTCCAACTTGTGGTAAACGTGCAGACATATATTCTGGGACTTCATTTTGTGGAGTAATTGGATAACCGGCATAGAAACGACAACCACCACGGATTGCTGCCTCTGCTATTGCTTCATTACCTTTCATTAATTTTCTTTCTGCCATATGAAGTACCTCTTATTTCTCAACCTTAATAACACAATCTGGACACATTGTTGCACAGAATGCACAAGCAATACATTGAGATTGGTCTGTCATTTGAGCTACAAAATAGCCCTTGTCATTACTCTTAGTTTTTGAGATTTCAAGTATCTTCTTTGGGCATACGGAAACACAAAGTCCGCAACCTTTGCAATACTCTTCATCAAATGTTACTTTTGCCATTTTTATATCCTCTGTATAATTTTAATGCACCAAGATCTCCCTGGTGCACGTTTTATCTTTATTTTATAAGTCCAAACAAGACGGCACTTATTATTTGTTAGCCATTTCGTTAAGTTGTTGTAAAATCAAGTTAAGTGCTGCATCGTCTGCGCCTGTATCAGCTGCTGGAGCTGGTTGTGGTGCTGGTGCTGGAGCTGGAGCTTCTTGTACAGGTGCTGCCTTTGGAGCTGCTGCCTTTGGTTTTTGTGCTGGAGCTGCTGTCTTTCTATAACCGGATTCTAAAACTTTTTGTACTGTTGCATTTGTGTCTAATGTGATGATCTTGTTGCAGAGAACTGAATTCTTATCTGGTTCAATAACTCCAGCAATAACATCTTTTCCATAAGCCTTAAGATATGCGATTAAAGGTGTGATATCTCCACTACCATAAATGAGGAAGAAACCATCGATATTTGGGAATTGTGCAAGACGTGCTGCATCAATAACTTGTCTTAAGTCGAGCTTTCCTTTTCTCTTTCTTGGAAGTGCTGATAATGCATCATAAGCATTTTCTTGAATGAAAGGACCATAATCCTTTGTACGCTTTGCAGAATATCCATAGAATTTACATCCTGCGATTTCACCTAATCTGCTAAGTTCGTCTAAAGCTGCTGCGAAAGCTGCAAATGGAACTCTAACACTTTCGATATCTGCTAATACAACATATTTCTTTGCTTGTGCCATTGTTTTTTCTCCTTATCTTTCTATATAAGATTTTTTATTGTTTTCGTGTGCGTGTTATTTAGATAACATATAATATTTTAATATTAATATGAACATTTGTCTAGATTTTTTTGTAATTTCTTTTATAAAAGAATACCCATTGCTGCACGAAACCGCAGTTTTTCTTGTATTTTTGGCATAATAATGTAGCCATTTTCTCAGGTGAGGCTCCTTTGAACTCTTTTTCATAGACCTTATATATCCATGTATCTACCGGGAATACATCCTTCCTTCCAAGACCAAATAAAAGAATACAATCTGCAACCTTTCTTCCTATTCCTTTATATGACATTAGTTTCTCTCTAGCTTGTTCTGTGCTCATACTATTAAGATCTGGGAATCCCTCTTTTAGCATTTGCTTTGCAATACCATCTATATATTCTGCTCTATATCCACAGCCACAGTCTTTATAAAAAGAAACATCCTTGCTTGCTAGTGCTTCTAGTGTTGGGAAGGCATAATATCCTCCCATATCTTTTCCTAAATACTTACAGAATTTTTCTATAGTTCCTTTTATTCTAGGAATATTGTTGTTTTGGGAGACTATAAAAGAAAAGAGCATTTCAAAAGGATCTTGGTTTAAAACCCTAACACCCTTTCCATACTCTATTGCCTCTGATACAAAACCACCATCTTGCACTTCTTTTTGGATAGTTTCGTAGTCTCTATCTAAATCTAGATAGTTCTTAAAATAAGAGACATCATCTGTTTCCATCTCATACTCATTCCCGTTATCTTTAATATACAAAATATGGTCTAAAGAATTAACGTGCCAAACTCCATTGTCACAGCCATATCTAAATACCTGCCCACACTCTAGTGTTTGGGCTATATCAAATGTTGGGATTTTCTTTACTACAAACTTTTCCATATAAAAAATAATAAAGGTCTCCAACTTGGGAAACCTTTAACTAATTGTTTTGCTATAAATTATTCTGCATCTGGATAAACTGATACTTTCTTTTTATCCTTGCCCATTCTTTCGAAACGGACTGTTCCATCTACTAATGCGAATAATGTATCATCCTTGCCAATACCTACGTTGTTGCCTGGATGCATTTTTGTACCACGTTGACGAACTAAAATGTTTCCTGCGAGTACAAATTGACCATCTTGACGCTTTACACCAAGATATTGTGGATTACTATCTCTACCATTGTGAGATGAACCTGAACCTTTCTTATGAGCAAAAAGTTGAATATTAATAAACATACTATTTTACCTCCAATTTGATGAAGTCCGAGTATTCTTGATACAAGTCGGACACTCCTAAGTAAGCGGTTTTCAGAATTAGGTCTGCATCATGTTTTTCTTGTTCTGTTAATGTGGTTGGTAGTTTTGCACTTAGTTTTGGTGTTTTTTCATCTACCTCGTAGTCCACATTGATTCCAGCTGCTTGCATTAAACCAAGAACTGATGTTTGGATTATGCTACTCACTGATGCACATACGATATCTTCGCCTTCTTCAGCATAGCCCGTATGCCCTATTGCTTCAACAGCTACAAATAAGCCGTCTTTTCTGAAAAATGTTACACTTGTCATTATTTGATTGAAACAATTGTCAATTCTGTGTATGGCTGACGATGACCTTGACGTTTTCTAATGTTTTTCTTTGCCTTAAAGTGTGCAACTAAAACCTTTGGGAACTTGCCTTGAGATTTTACTTCTGCTGTAACCTTAACAGCTTCTGCATCCTTTCCTGCCTTAACATTACCTTTGTCATCAGCGACAAGCAATGTTTCTAAATCAATTTTTGCACCGACTTCTGCATCGATCTTTTCGACCTTGATGTCTGTACCCTTTTCGACTTTGTATTGTTTGCCTCCGCACTTAACAATAGCGTACATAAGTTTTACCTCCTCTAACCAGTCTCGCCATATCGGTGTCCTAATGGAACTTTGTATCATTTTTGTATATCAAAAATAAAACCGGGTCTGAGCGGCTCGGTGTTTAATTTATCAAATAAAAGAATATATGTCAAACGAAAAATAATAATTATATTTATATATATGCTTATTTAGTGGCAATTACGCTTATCCAAGGACTAGATGTATGGTGTATAGATTTAATAACTTCAAATCCAGCAACTCTTAAAAGGTTCTCCAGTTCCTCTGCTGTATAAACTCTATAGCCTTCTATAACACCATCCATTTTAGAAGATTCTTCACTAAGTCCATCTGCCTCATTGGTTATAACAAAGACGCCATTTTCCTTTAATGCTTCGTACACATTTCTAAAGCATTCTTCTATTCTTGGCCAGAAATAAACTGTTTCAAAAGCGGTTGCCAAGTCATATGTATTTTTAGAATTCAAATCTAAGATGTTTTGTTGAAAAACCGTGCATCTACAAGCCTTAATTTCTTTTTTATTGTACTTTTTAGTCTTATTAACGGATACTTCAGAATAGTCTATTGCGCTAACTTTTGCTTCCTTATATTTCTCTAAAAGGCACTTTGTATTTCTACCGCCTCCGCAACCGATTTCCAGAATGTTTTCATAATTAGAAGAAGGTATATTATCTCTACCCCAAATTGAAAGTCCTTCATGGTGACGATTCATTCTATTCACCATTAACTTGCCTAAGAATCCTTTTGGCTCTTTAGCATTTACAAAGAATTTTTTATATAGACTCATTTCTTAGTCCCTTTGACCTTTTTCTCTATCTGTAATGTTATCTAGGGCAATTACCAGTGCAACCATTAATAAAGGAT
>CAMVBZ010000033.1 GCA_947165815.1 uncultured Clostridia bacterium | reverse complement strand
AAGGACTTTACAAGAATGTTCCAGGCGAATTCGATATGAAGATGTTTAAGTCTGCAGTTGAATATTTCAAATAAAAATTTAAGAATTTTAAATCACGAAAAGCAGGTCTAAAAAAGACTTGCTTTTTTATATGTACGAAAAATCGCCCTTTACAAAGTTTATACTTTGTATTAACAATAAATATAGAATATTTTAGAGGTGATTTATATGGGACAAACATTGATAAGTATTAGCATAGATGAAGATTTAAAAAATGATTTTGAAAGATATTGTGATATGCTAGGTATGAGTATGTCTACGGCAATTACTATTTTTGCAAAGGCGCTCGTAAGAGAAAGAAGAATTCCTTTTGAAATTCGTGTACAAGATCCATCAAGAGAAGAAGCAAAAGCGATATTGGAACAAATAAGAAAAATATCCGAAGAGAATGGAACATCAGAAATGACAATGGAAGAAATTGATGAAGAAATTAGAAAAACAAGAGAAGAGAAACATTTGAGATAGATATTTGATTTTATACGCCTAGAGGAGTATAAATTTATCATAAAAAAGGTTGGCAATTATGATTACATCATATAATAAGATGTATTTATCTCAGGTAAAAAAACAATTCGGCATAATGTTAGATTATGTTGTTTATGGTTTGAAAGCGGATTTAAATACTTTCTGGAATAAGTTTATTAATTCGGATCTTTGTAAAAGATTGGAAAAGGGAGATATTTCAGTAATTAGTGGAAAATCTGGCATTGAAATTACATATGAGATTTTAGGATTAAAACAAAAGAAAATAAGATATCTAGGTGCTGTTGGATATAAAAGTGAAGAATACTGGGCAGGATGGGCAATAACATATTATCAATGGTCTAGAAATATTTCTTTTGAGAAGATAAATACATTTATTAATATAAATGAGATAGTGAATATGTATCATCCATATCATGAAATGGATATATTACAATTTTGCGATAGATTAGATGAATTATATTTAAATAAATATCCATATCCGAATTTAAAAATATTAAGAGAAAAGATTGGCATATCTCAAAGTGAATTAGCTTTTTATACAGGTATCTCAGTTAGAACAATTCAGCAATATGAGCAGAGGAAGAAAGATATAAACAAAGCAAATTTTGAATATATTTTACTGTTTTCTAAAGTTTTATGGTGTAAACCAGAAGACCTTTATGAGCCTGTTTCAATCAAATAAAAAAACCGAGACACACAAGGAGCGACTAAACGCATACAAGGTGCTTCGGTTATTGATATAGTAGTTGAAACACCTAGTATGGCACAAGACCATAGGATAGGCATATCAACTACCAATCCTAATATATCATCAATTTTTAATAATGTAAATTCCCAAAGAATATTATTTTCATTTTTAGGTGCAAAAATTCCACCGCAAATATTATGTAATTTGTTGAAGTCACATATTGTGACATCACGGAAGAATAGAGATTCTTATTTATAAATAAAGTTTAAAAATTTTTTATATTTTTTGTTGACTTTTGGCAATTAAGGGTTTATTATATTAGCAATCCAAGTATTAGAGTGCTAACAATTTAGAAATTATTTTGCTAGCAACAAAGGAAAAAAGATGAGTAAAGAACTTAGTGAAAGAAAAAAGAGAATACTTAATGCCTTGGTTGAGATTTATATCAAATCAGGTGTACCAGTATCATCCGGAGATATCCAATCTAAATACCTTCCAGATGTAAGCTCAGCTACAATTAGATCCGAATTGAGTGCACTTGAATCAATGGGATATATTGAACAACCTCATACATCAGCTGGTAGAATTCCTCTTGCTCCTGCATATAAGGTCTATGTTAATAGCATCGAGAGAGCTCCTAACGCACTCACAGACGCAGAAACATTATATCTTAAGAATGAGTTCGAGAACAGAATTAACCAAGTTGAGGATATCTCTAAACAGGCTGCTAAAGTTATATCTGATATGACAAACTACACATCCATTTTCGTTTCTAAGTCTCTTCCAGATGTTTTAATAGAGGAGATTAAACTTGTTAAGTTAATGGGGAATAAGGTCGTTGTTATTATTTCAACAGACGGTGGTGTAATCGCAGATAAGACTATTTCAATCCCAACAACTACTCAAGATGCTTATATTAACTCAGCTTCTCAAGTATTGAATAAGGTCTTTGCAGGAAAACATATCTATGAATTTGAAAACATAGATGCAAAGATTGAGGGTGAAATCGGTGAATTTAGAGAATTATTCGATGCAGTATTAAGCATTATCCAAAACTACCTTGCAAATCAACAAGATAAGGTTGTAGTAGAGGGTGCTTTAAAGATGCTAGATTATCCAGATTATGATACATCTTCTGCAAAAACATATTTATCCGTTCTTCAAGATGAAGATAAGGTACAAGAACTTGTTTCAATAGATGATGAAATCGAAACAAACGTATCTGTAAAGGTTGGTAAAGAAGAAAGCGGTATGGATAATTGCTCAGTTATTTCAGCATCTTATACAGTAAACGGTAAGGTTGTTGGACAAGCTGGTGTTGTTGGTCCAAATAGAATGGACTATAGAAAAGTATTCGATGTTCTTGAATATATGAAACATGCTTTAACAAGTATGTTAGGAAATAAAAATGGAGGCAAGGATGAAGAATAAGGAAAATTCAAAAGCCAAAGTCTCTGAAAAGAAAGAAGAACAAAAGCCGGAGCCAGAAAGAGTAGAAGTTAATTTGGAAAAAGACTTCGAAGAAATGACACTAGAAGAACAAGTTTCTTTCTTAGAAGAAAACCTCGGTAAAAGTATTGCTGAAGCAGAAGAAAATAAAAAGCAAGCTCAAAGACTTCAAGCAGAATTCGAAAACTATAGAAAAAGAGTTGAATCTCATGGACAAGAAATGAGAAAACTTGGAATCCAAGCAGTGGTAGAAAAAATGTTAGAAGTTTTAGACAACTGTGATAGAGCAAGAGAATATATAAAAGATGAGAATGCTTTAATGGGCTTCAACATAATGGAACAACAAATAGTTATAGCTCTTAAGTCGTTTAACCTTCAAGAAGCAGACGTAAAGGTTGGAGACGTATTAGATGTCAAAACAATGTATGCAATTGAACGTGAAGCAAATGATGAGCTAGATGGCAAGGTCACAGCAGTTTTCTCAAAAGGTTATATGCTAGATGGAAATTGTATAAGACCAGCAAAAGTTAAGGTTGGATTTGCACAAAAGAAGACCGATGAAAATGAAAATAATGATGAAAATAAATAGGAGATCAATATTATGGGAAAAATAATAGGAATCGATTTAGGAACAACAAACTCATGCGTAGCAGTTATGGAAGGTGGAAAACCTGTAGTTATTGCTAACGATAAAGGATTTAGAACAACTCCATCTGTAGTTGCATTTACAAAAGATGGTGAAAGATTAGTTGGATTGGATGCTAAACGTCAAGCAGTTGCTAATCCAGAACATACAGTATCATCCATTAAGAGACATATGGGTGAAGATTACAAGGTAACTATTGAAAACAAATCATATACACCACCAGAAATTAGTGCAATGATTTTAACAAAGTTAAAAAATGATGCAGAAAAGTATCTTGGTGAAAAGGTAACAGAAGCTGTTATTACAGTTCCAGCATACTTCAATGACTCTCAACGTCAAGCAACAAAAGACGCTGGTAAGATTGCAGGATTGGATGTAAAGAGAATTATTAACGAACCTACAGCAGCATCTCTTGCATATGGTATTGATAAAGAAGAAGCAAAGAACCAAAAGATCTTAGTTTATGACCTCGGTGGTGGTACATTCGATGTATCTATCCTTGAATTAGGCGAAGGTGTTTTCCAAGTTCTTTCAACTTCTGGTAATACACACCTTGGTGGTGATGACTTCGATAATGCACTTGCAAATTACATTGTTGAAGAATTCAAGAAACAAGAGGGTATAGACCTTTCTCAAGATAAGATGGCAATGCAAAGAATTAAAGAAGCAGCTGAAAACGCTAAGATAGACTTATCTGGTGTAACAAAGACTTCTATTAACTTACCATTCATTTCTATGAAAGATGGTATGCCAAAGCACATCACAATGGATATTACAAGAGCAAAGTTTGATTCATTAACAGCAGACTTAGTTCAAAAGACAGTTGGTCCAGTTAACCAAGCAATGTCAGATGCAGGCTTAAAGTTTAGTGATATCTCTAAGGTTGTATTCGTTGGTGGTTCAACTCGTATCCCAGCAGTTTATGACTGTGTAAAGAAATTAACAGGCAAAGAACCATATACAGGTATTAACCCAGATGAATGCGTAGCAATTGGTGCTGCAATTCAAGCAGGTGTTTTAGGTGGTGAAGTTAAGGATATGTTATTACTTGATGTAACTCCATTGTCCTTAGGTATTGAAACTCTTGGTGGTATTTCAACAGTTCTTATTGAAAGAAATACAACAATTCCAACAAGCAAGTCTCAAGTATTCTCAACAGCTGCAGATAACCAAACACAAGTAGACATTCACATTCTTCAAGGTGAAAGAAAGTTCGCAAAAGACAACAAGACACTTGGAAGATTCGAACTCTGTGACATTCCACCTGCGCCACGTGGTGTACCACAAATCGAAGTAACATTCGATATCGATGCAAATGGTATTGTTTCTGTTAAGGCTATGGATAAGAAGACAAATAAGTCTCAATCTATAACAATTACCGCATCTTCTAACCTCAGCAAGGCTGATATAGACCAAGCTATTAAGGATGCAGAAAAGTATGCAGAAGAAGACCAAAAGAGAAAAGACTTAGTAGATAGCAAGAATGGTTGTGAAAACGTAATCCTTGCAATGGAGAAATTCATTGATGAAAACGGAGAAAAGATTTCCGAAGAAGATAAGAACTCAATGAAAGACGCTATTAAAGATGCTAAGGAAAAACTCGAAAAGGCAGAATCTAAAGACGATGTAGATACAATCGCAAAAGATTTAAGCAAAGTTACAGACCCAATCATTACAAAGTTCTATCAAGAGAACCCAGATGAAATGAAGAAGGCTGCAGAGGCTGCTGGTATAGATCCAAACAACATGGGTGGAGCAGCACCAGGAGATGAAGGTCCACAAGATAACGGTGGAGACAACGGTGAGTGGCACTAATCTAAAAGATTAAAACTTAAAAACTTGGCTCGGATGAAATACTCCGGGCCTATGCAATAAGAAGTGTATTATGGCAGAACAAGATTTTTATAAAATATTAGGTTTAGATAAAAATGCTTCAGATCAAGAGATTAAAACAGCATATCGTAATCTAGCCAAAAAATACCATCCAGATTTGTATACAAACAAGTCTGATGCAGAAAAGAAGGAAGCCGAGGAGAAATTCAAGGCTATTAACCATGCTTATTCTGTACTTTCAGACCCACAAAAGAAACAAATCTATGACCAATATGGTTCAGAAGATGGCCCACAATTCGATCCAAACTCTGGTTTTGGAGGATTTAGCGGTGGTTTCGGTATGAATATGGAAGATATATTCTCATCCATTTTTGATAACTTTGGTGGCGGAAGATCTAGTGCAAGAAGAAACGGTCCTGCAGATGGAAGAGATATCGAAGTTGAACTTGAAATCACTTTTGAAGAAGCAGCATTTGGTTGTGAAAAGACAATCCGTATAAAGAGAGAAGAAAATTGTCCAGATTGTAAAGGTACAGGTGCAAAAGATGGTAATGCATTTAAGACATGTCCAAACTGTAATGGTTCTGGTTATGTATCTCGTATTCAAAATACAATTCTTGGTCAAATGAGAACTCAAGGTACATGTCCAAACTGTAGAGGAAAAGGAAAGGTTATTACAGAGAATTGTAAGACATGTAACGGACAAGGAAGAGTACAACAAGTTAGAGATATTAAGGTATCAATTCCAGCTGGTGTAGATAACGGACAACATAAGATTATGCGTGGTGAAGGACATCATGGAATTAATGGTGGAAGCCGTGGAGACTTATTAGTTTACCTTAAGGTAAAACCACATAAATATTTCAAGAGAAGAAATGCAGACTTAATGGTTGAAATTCCTATTTCTCCAGTAGATGCAATACTTGGATGTACATTATCAGTTCCAACTCTAAAGGGTGAGACAACCATTAAAGTTCCAGAGGGAACACAAAGTGGAAAAATCCTTACTGTAAAAGGACAAGGAATTAAGAGATTACAAGGTGTAGGAAGTGGAGACTTGTATGTAAAACTCAATGTTGAAACTCCTGTATCTATAACAAGGGAACAAAAAGACTTATTAAATAAACTTAAAGTAAGTTTTGAAAAGAAACAGTTCCCACAAAAGAAAAAATTTGATGATTTAACTGGAAAGTAATGAAGTATACAAAAATTACAGTAGTAAGCAATAGAAATTCAAGTGAAATTATTGCACAAATAATGTTTGATTTAGGTTCTGACGGGGTCTCAATAGATGATCCCGCAGATTTATATGATCTAGTAGAAAGTGGTTCACTCTGGGATTATGTTGAAAATAGAGATAGAGTAAACAGAGAAGATGTTGTCTTAATTTCTATGTTTGATACCATCCCAACCACAAAACTAGATGCTCTTAAAGAAGAATTAGAAAGAATTAAAGAGTATGGTTTTACATATTCAAATATAATTACATCTGAAATAGATTCTAAAGAATGGGAAAGTGAATGGAAGAAATATTATTCTCCAATTTCATTCCCAGGATTTACTATAGTCCCAGTATGGTTAGACTATGAGCCAAAAGAAGGAGAAAAGATTATAAAATTAGATCCAGGTCTTGCTTTTGGTACAGGTTCTCATGCAACTACTAAACTTTGTTTAGTATATTTCAAAGATTTTACTGGAAAAGATGTTATAGACATTGGTTGTGGTTCTGGTATTTTAGGAATTACAGCATCTTATTTAGGCGCAAAATCTGTATATATGTGTGATATAGACCCACAAGCAATACAAGCAACAAATGAAAACGTTGCACTTAATGATATAGACACAAGTACTATAACAGTTGAAGAAGCAGACTTATTAAAGACAGATAAAAAGGCAGACGTTATTGTTTCTAACATGACAGCCGAAATCTTAAATAGACTTGCTCCTTTCATTATGGACCATCTAAATCCAAATGCAGAGGTTATTATTTCTGGTATTTTGGAAGATAGAATGGATGAGGTTATAGAAAACTATACAAAAATTGGCTTAACAGTTGTAGATATACAAGCAATTGGAGAGTGGAGAGGAATTAAACTTCAATGGAAATAAAGAGATTTTTTGTAGATCCTTGTTGTGTAAAAGATGGAAAAGTATATGTAGAAGGAAGTACATATAAACATTTAGCATTGGTTTTAAGAGCAAAAGTTGGATACAAAGTAATAATTTGTGTCAATGATGGCAAAGAACTAAATTGCACAATAGAATCTATTTCAAAAGACAATGCTATATTAAATGTAGACTCCGAAAAAATTGCAGACGCAAGAAAGGTTGGAGTTACATTATATGCAGCACTTTTAAAGAATTCCAAACTAGATTATGTGATACAAAAAGCAGTAGAACTTGGAGTTAAAGATTTCGTTCCTTTCACATCCAAAAGAACAGTTGAAACAAAGTTTAATATAGAAAGAGCTAGAACAATAGCTTTAGAATCTGCACAACAATGTGGTTCTTCTTTCTTAACAAATATTCATGAACCTATTTCTTTTGAAGAGCTTTTAACAAAGTTAAACAATCATGAGATATCCATATTGGCATATGAAGATGAAAATAAGGCCACCATTTCCTCTGTATTAAAAGAAGAGACGGATATCGCATTAGTTGTTGGCCCAGAAGGTGGCTTTGAAACAGAGGAAGTTGAGAGCGTTAAAAAGATAGGTGCAAAGGTAGTTACACTTGGAAAGAGAATATTAAGAGCAGATACAGCAAGTATTGTATTTTCTGCATTAGTTCTAAATGCACGTGGTGAATTAGATTATGACTAAAAAAGTTTGTGTATTATCTCTTGGTTGTAAGGTTAACCAATATGATTCTGAAGGAATAATGGCTCGTCTTAAAGATGAGGGTTATGTGGTTTCAGATGAACTTGGATATGCAGACATTTATGTAATAAATACCTGTGCTGTTACAAACGAGGCTGAACACAAATCAAGACAAATGATAACACGTGTTAAAAAATACAATCCAGATGCTAAGATTTATATATGTGGATGCTCATCTCAAAACAATCCAAAACCATTTGAAAAAGAAAATGTTGAGGTAATTATTGGAACTTATGGCAAGAGTTCTATTTTAGTAGATAAGATATTAAATTATTCAAAAAACGATATTCTAACGCCTTGTTTTGATATTCCAAGAGAGTATGAAAATACTCCAGATGCACTTTCTTTAATGACTAGACACTATATAAAAGTACAAGATGGTTGTGACAATTATTGCTCGTATTGTTTAATTCCATATGTTAGAGGACATATAAGATCCAAAGCACTTCAAGACGTAGTTAAAGAGTGTGAACAAAATGCAAAGAATACTAATGAAATTATTATAATTGGCATTAATCTTTCTGCATATGGAAAAGACTTTGGTTCATCCTTAAAAGACCTAGTTATATCTTTAAAAGATATAGATGCTAGAATTAGACTCGGATCTTTAGAAGTTAATGTTATAGACAGAGACTTTTTAGAAGCAACAAAACAATTAAAGAAATTCTGTCCTCATTTCCATTTATCTCTGCAAAGTGGAGATGATACAACTTTAAAGAGAATGAACAGGCATTACACATCTAAAGAATATTTAGAAAAAGTGCAGTTAATTAGAGAGTATTATCCAAATGCGGCAATAACCACAGACATTATTGTTGGGTTCCCAGAAGAAACAGAAGATCAGTTTATGAACTCACTTAATTTTGCAAAGAAAGTTGAGTTTGCAGACATCCATGTTTTCTCTTATTCAAAGAGAGACGGAACTGTTGCAGCAAAGATGAAGCAAGTTAACGGAGAAATTAAAGAAGAAAGACAGAAAAAGTTATCTTTAGTTAAAGAAGAATTAAGAAATGCTTATTTTAATAAGCAAATTGGATTAGAACTTGAATATATCCCAGAGACATTAGAAGACGGATACTGGGTTGGTCATACAGACAATTATGTAAAAGTCTATTGCAAAAATGGTACAAAAGGGGATATAGTAAAAGTCAAGGTTAAATCTTTATATAAAGATGGAGTCCTTGCTGAATAGATTAAAATTAAAGGAGATAAATTATGGAAGATTGCATTTTTTGTAAGATTATTAAAGGTGAAATACCATCAACAAAGGTATATGAAGATGAAGACATGGTAATTATTAAGGACATTGCTCCACAAGCACCAATACATCTTTTATTATTACCAAAGCAACACTTTGCAAACATTATTGAGATGACAGATGAACAAGCTGTTTTAGTTGCAAGATGTATAAAGAAATTATCCACAATGACACATGAACTCGGATTAGATGGTGGATTCAGACTTATATCTAATAAAGGCAAAGATGCATGTCAAAGTGTAGAGCATTTACACATCCATATACTTGGTGGTGCACAATTAGCAGACAAAATGGGTTAATTTTATTAATAGTATTTGACTATTTATATAATTTATTATAATATTTGTACACAAAATATGTTCCGAGGACAGTAGATGTTAAACAAGGCGAATCATTAGATAACGCAATTAGACGTTTCAAGAGAAAGTGTGCTCGTGATGGCATCATCGGTGACCTCCGTAAAAAGGAAGCATATGAAAAGCCAAGCGTAAAGCGTAAGAAGAAAGCTGAAGCAGCTAGAAAGAGAGCTTATAAAGCACAATAACACAAAATGCCATGTTGAAATATACATGGCTTTTTTCAATCCGTGGGGGTATAGCTCAGTCGGTTAGAGCGCATGTTTCACATACATGAGGTCATTGGTTCGATCCCAATTATCCCCACCATTTTTTTATTGTTTTTTTAAAATTACACATTACTTTTAAAATCCTTGTGTAAAATTACACATTTTTTATTGCATATTATTGTGTAATATTTTATAATCTATTTGAGGTGAAAATAATGACATTAAAGGAACTAAGGTTAAAAAAAGGATTATCTCAAGAAAAAACTTCTGAATTGTGTGGAATTACTCGTAAGACATACATTAAGTATGAGAAAAATGAGAAAGATGTTTCACCAGTCAAATTGAGGTTTTATTATAATGCTTTAGAGGAGTATGGAAAGATTGATGAAGAACATGGCATCCTTTCCTTAGATCAAATTAGAGAGTTATGTCGTAGTGTATTTAAAGAATACAATGTAGAATATGCATTCATTTTTGGTTCATATGCAAAAGGAATTGCAAAAGATAATAGCGATGTAGACATCTTAGTTTCAACAAAAACTACTGGATTAAAATACTTTGGTTTAATTGAGAGTTTAAGAGAAACATTACATAAGAAAGTAGATGTTTTAAATATATCGCAATTGAATAATAATCTTGTCCTTATAAATGAAGTTTTAAAGGATGGGATAAAAATATATGAATAATTTTTTTGTTTCTTAAACAAAAGTTATGATATATAATAAGTGCAGAGGTATACTATGAAAAAGAGACTTTTTATTATATTTATCGCAGCAATATTCGTAGTAGGCAGTGTTTTAGCTTTTACAGCTTGTAATAAAGTAACTCCATGTGCTTGGGTTGCTTTTGGTAACGAAGGTTATATTTACTATACAGCAGATATGTATGGAGATCATATCATTTACTATGAAGATGAAACTGATGCAGAAGGAGATACATACCATGCAAATTATGCTATTAGTATTTCTTTTATACCAAGAATTTTAGGCAAGTCTGAAAGAAATGGTGTTGTATGTACTACAGTTGAAGTTACAAATAATAATTCAATGACTGTTTACATTAATAAGGGCAAGTCAATTTATGATCCAAATAAGAAAGTATATCTTAATGGAACAGCTTTAACACCATCTAGAACAAATGATAATGATACTTTACTTTGCTTAACTTTTGATATCAGCCTTGAAAGAGGTAATCCAGGTGGCAAAGAAAATGATAAACTCAATATAATTGAATATAAATAAATAGGAGCAAGAAATGTCAACAATTAATAGTATAATACCTGAAATACATCAACCTAAAAATGGTCTTCTTCCAATTAGTGTTTTTGAAAGAAATAAATTTAATGATCCTAATGCATTAAACAAAATTCCACAAAAATTAGATAGGATTATTAATAGTACTGTTAATTGTTTGGTTAGATATTTCTTAAAAAGAGATGCAGAATCTGCTTTTGAATCCTGTTTCTTGGGTGCATCCTTTATTAGGGAAGAACATAAAGCCCAAATACTTGCTAAAAAAGTAACAGGTTTAGATGATACTTCTATTATTGCGTGTGTTCATTTAGCAAACTATGAAGAGTGTCTTAAGTCTGTATCAGAGTATAAGGTTATAGATGAAAAAGAAATAACACTAGAAGTAATCAAAAATATAAAGATATTATTCCATAGAATAATGACATTTATGTCTAGATATGGATCAAAGATTATTTATAACCATACTTTAGAGGGCGGATATTCAGATGCTATAGATACTGGAGTTGTTCCTTTTGTAACCAATGAAAGTATATTAATGTTGTCTTATAATGAAGTTGAACCTACTCCAGAAGAAACACTTGAGATTCTAATTTATTATGTAATGTGTAAACATTCTATTTATCCTACACTAAAAGAAATCAAATATGTGTCCTTCTTTAACCCAATAACAAATACTTTTTATAAATGTAATGTCCCTTTAATAAGTGAAACTGCAATAACACTCATAGAAGAAAAAGTATTAAAGTATAATGAAAATCATTATAACGTGGAAAATGGAAAGACTGTAGAGGATTATTTATCTATAAAAGATGCTATTGAATATTTGGGAATTGATGAGGCAAAATTTGATAAAATAGTTAAGTCTAAACAACTCATTATAGATAAGGAAGAAAATAAAGTTTCCGTTAAAAATCTTAATGAATATCTCCAAAATAAGAGGATGACAAACAAACTAGTATGGATACTTTCTTTGACATCCATACTAGCAATTGTAATTTTAGTGGTTATTTTGTTAACTGTTAAATAATTCTATTTATTTAAATTTTCAAGGAAGAATTCAGCCATTCTATCATTTGTTTCTTTTGAAACATCATAATATGGATTTAGAATGTTATATACGTGTTCAATCTTATGATCTCCTTCCATTTTTTCTGGATAATACATATATACCATATCTGTGAAATTCTTTTTATTTAATACTTTATATAATTCCATATTACCACTTTTAAAGATATCTCCTTTTGCTGTGTTCATGAAAATAGGAGGGCAGTCTTCTGGAATATATTTCAAGAAGTTAGATTCTTTGTAGAAACCACATTTTTTAAATCCTTTTCCGTATAATGGTTTTATGTATGCATTTAAAATAGGATAATTATATCTTGTTGGATTTAATACAGCACAAATTAAGGAAATAGCTTTGAAGTTAAGGGTAGAAGATACACCATATACTTCTTGAAGATGTTTATTCTTTATAATAGCAACGGTCATTGCAGCAAGCCAGCCACCAGCACTATCTCCACAGATAACTAAGTTATCTAGATCAAAGTTGTACTGTTCAGCATTCTTCTCAATCCACTTAAGCTGCGCAAAAACATCTTGGATAATATCTCGTAAATTGTATTGACGTGCAAGTCTATAGTTGCCAGAAATGACTTGGAAGCCTTTGGTTGCCATAATGAAGTTAAACTCTTGGTTTATTTCTTTCTTGCCATAGTACCAACCACCACCATGGATATCAAAAATGGTAGGGAGTTTTTCATCTAATTTATCTTCTGGTTTATAAACATCTAAAAGATGGTATTCATCTCCATCTTCAATATAAGGAATATCTTTAAATGCTTTAATTCCTTTAGGATATACTGTTCTTGCTATTCTTGCTTTGTCTTGTTCTGCTATAAATGCCCAAAATTTGTCTATAAGCTTATTTAAACACATAATATTAACCCCTTACTGTTAATAAATATATTATATATTTAGATGTGAGATAATTCAATATTAGAATCTAGACCAAGCTCTTGGGTAT
>CAMVBZ010000032.1 GCA_947165815.1 uncultured Clostridia bacterium | reverse complement strand
GATTTATTAGTTAAAACACTGTCTGATTTGGGTGTTAGAACCATTTTTGGTTACCCTGGTGCTAGCGTTCTTCCTGTCTATGATTCACTATCTTCTAGCTCCATTAGACACATATTAACCGCCCATGAATCTGGGGCATGTTTTGCTGCTGAAGGTTATGCTAGATCTACACATAATGTTGGCGTAGTTTTAACCACTTCTGGACCTGGAGCGACTAACCTTATTACAGGTATTGCAGATGCCTTTATGGACTCAGTTCCACTCGTTGCAATTACAGGAAACGTACCACTATCTTGCTTAGGACATGATACATTCCAAGAGATAGATATCTTTGGTGTAACTCTTCCTATTACAAAGTGGTCTACAATTGTTAAGTCTGCAAAAGAAATTCCAGATACAATTAGAAAAGCTTTCTCTATTGCTCTAAGCGGTAGAATGGGACCAGTTCTTATCGATATTCCATCTAACATCCTTTTGGAGAATGCCGCATATACCCCTGGCACATTAGATATAAAACCAAAACCAGTTATTGACGAAAGTGACATAAAAGCTGCTGCAGACTTGATTAACAAATCTAAAAAACCACTTCTCTATGTTGGTGGTGGTGTTAAAAATAGTGGTGCAAAGAAAGAGGTTGCTCAATTTGCCCTTCAATCCTTTGCTCAAGTTTGTACATCATATATGGGAATAGGATGTTATGATCCATACGATGGAAGTTATCTAGGTGTTCTTTCAGATGACAACCCTATTACAACCGCCGCAATCAAAGAGTGCGACCTTCTTATCTCTCTTGGTGCAAGATTCAACAGTCGTTTCTCCTCATTCAAGTATCTACGCAAAAAGAAGATACCTGTTGTACAAGTGGATATGGATAAGTCTGAAATTAACAAGAATATAGATGCCACAGTATCAATAGTTGGAGATATTAAGGAAGTTCTAGAAAAGCTCACTCCTCTAGTTAAAGTTCAGCCTGAAGATGAATGGGTTTTTAAAGACATTCTTGATGAAGAAGAAATAGAAAAACCTAGAGCAATTCAAATTATAGATGCACTCTGCGAGAAACTTGGAGATACAGTTACTGTAACAACAGACGTAGGATTGCACCAACAATGGACTGCTTTAAATTATAAATTTAAAACACCAGAGAAATTCTTAACATCTGGAGGTCTAGGAACTATGGGATTCAGCATGGGTGCTGCAATTGGTGCACACTTTGCAACCCGTGGAAAAGTTATGGCAATCACATCAGATGGTTCATTTAATATGAACTTCAACGAACTTGCCACCGCTGTAAAACATGATATCCCACTAATAGTTTGTATCTTCAACAATAACTCCCTTGGGTTAATAAGAAAGATGCAACTTGCAAATGGTAGCAAAAAGACTCCTCAAAGCTCATTATATTTAGGAACAGATTATGTTGCTTTAGCAAATGCTATGAGTGCACGAGGTGTAAGAATACTGGAGGATGACGATATTAACGCAAAACTAGATGAAGCATTAAACGGGACTCTCCCAGTGGTTATAGATTGTAGAATATCAATAAATGAGGGAATGTAAAATGAAAGAAGAACAAGTCCAAAAAGAAATCATTTCTGTTCTTGTAAAGAACGAAGCAGGCGTACTTAGCCGTATTGCAGGTCTATTCTCTAGACGTGGATACAATATTGACGCATTGAACGTATGTGCTACAGAAGATGACAGATTCTCACGTATGACAGTTGCTATTACAGAAACTCCTTCTTCCACAAAACAAATTATTGCACAGTTAGAAAAACAAGAAGAAGTTGTAAAGGTGGTATGTCTTGGAGATGTTAAGTCTGTATTTAGAGAATTACTTTTAGTAAAACTTGCAATAGGTGCAGACAAGCGTAGCGACATAGTTAACCTAAATACCCTATTTGGATCTAAGGCAATTGATATTTCCCCAGATACAATGATTTTGGAATTAACTGGATCAACAGAAAAAATAGATGCATTTATGGAAGTTATAACCAATGGTTATACAATACTAGAAGTAGCAAGGACTGGTGGAACTGCTCTAGAAAAGGGTTCTGCTGTTATGAGTAAGAAATTATGAGAAAGATAAAGATATTTGACACAACATTAAGAGATGGCGAGCAATCTCCAGGATGCAGTATGCATATATCCGAAAAGTTGGATATAGCAGAAGCATTGGATAGATTAGGTGTAGATGTTATAGAGGCTGGATTCCCTGCAAGTAGTGATGGGGATTTTAACTCTGTTAACCAAATTGCAAAAATAGTTAAACATGCTTCAGTTTGTGCCTTGAGCAGATGCAATAAGGCAGATATAGATAGAAGTATAGAAGCAATAAAAGATGCAGTTAAACCTACTCTTCATTTATTCATTGCAACATCCCCTATACACCTTGAGTATAAACTCAATATGACAAAAGAAAAGTGTTTAGAAACCATAGACACTTATGTAAAATATGCCAAGCAATTCATAGACACAATCGAATTCTCTTTTGAGGATGCATCTCGTACATCCCTTGAGTTTTTGGCACAATGTGCTAGTGTCGCAATTAAAGCTGGTGCAACCACTCTTAACTTTCCAGACACAGTTGGATACACATATCCACATGAGATGAAAGAGATGATTTCTTATATAAAGAAAAATGTTGAAGGCATTGATGACATAGTTATTTCTGTACACTGCCACAATGATTTAGGTATGGCTGTAGCAAATTCACTCGCTGCTGTTGAAGCTGGTGCGGGACAAATTGAATGCACTATAAATGGTATTGGCGAAAGAGCTGGAAATGCTGCACTTGAAGAAATCGTTATGGCAATTAAAACAAGACAAGATCATTTTGATGCATACACAGATATAAATACCAAACTCATATACTCCACTTCCAATATGGTTGCTGGTGTTGTTGGTATTAGAATCCCACCAAACAAGGCCATTGTTGGGACAAATGCTTTTGCACATGAATCTGGAATTCACCAACATGGTATTCTTAAGAATAAGGCCACATATGAAATTATTTCTCCAGAAGATGTTGGAGTTCCTGTTACAGATTTGGTAATTGGAAAACATAGTGGCAAGCATGCATTTAAAGATGTCATAGAACAAATGGGATATAACTTAACAGATGAACAACTTGAGGAATATTTTACACGCTTTAAGGAAGTTGCAGATAGAAAGAAACTCATAACAAGATATGATATAGAAGTCTTGCTAAGAGATGAAACTAGAAGACATATTAAGAGAATTTATTCTCTTAAAGACTATGAGGTTACAACTTATAAGAACTCTGCAAGTGCTGTAATTACACTTGAAACAGAGGGTAAGACTATTAGCGAACATATGACAGGAGATGGACCAGTAGACGCTTCATTTAAGGCAATAGCTTCTTTAACTGGTCATGACTACAAACTCTTAGATTACCAAGTACACTCAGTTACACGTGGTAAAGACGCTCTTGGTATTGCATCCATTAAACTTGCAAACGGAGATGTAATTAGAAATGGAAAAGGTATTTCAACAGACGTTTTGGAAGCATCTTTAATTGCATATATAAATGCAACTAACAAGTTATTACAGGAGGGTTAATTATGGCAGAGTTAGAATTCTATGATGTAACCCTAAGAGATGGAGCACAAAGTGAAGGTATATCCTTCTCTGAATTAGATAAGAAAAATATCTTTGAACTTTTAGACAACCTCGGTATAGACCTTATTGAAGGTGGAGATCCTGCTTCTAATCCAAAGGATGCAGATTTCTTTGCTAGCACTAAATCTAACAAACTTGTTGCTTTTGGTTCAACAAGAAGAAAGGATGTTTTTGTAGGACAAGATACTGGAATATTATCTCTTCTTGAGGCAAACACAGATGTTGTCTGTATTTATGGAAAGTCCTCTATCTCTCAAGTTGAGAACGTTTTAGGTGCAACAAAAGAAGATAATCTAAATATGATTGGTGAAAGCGTTGCATTCCTTTCTGGACGTGGCAAAAGAGTTATCTATGATGCCGAACATTTCTTTGATGGATATAAAGAAAACCCACAGTATGCTATGCAAACACTAATGACTGCATTTATGTCTGGTGCTGATACTTTGGTTCTTTGTGATACAAAGGGTGCTACCCTTCCAACAGAGATTTACGACATAGTTAAAAAATGCGTAGATACTTTTGATGGTGCTAAGATTGGTGTTCACTGCCACAATGATATAGGCACAGCTGTTGCCAATTCCTTAATGGCTGTTTCTGCCGGAGCAACACATATCCAAGGAACACTTTTAGGTTTTGGAGAAAGATGCGGCAATGCAAATCTATCCACAATTATTGGAGACTTAGCATTAAAGCTAAACATGAAGACTAATGTTAACTTAATGAGTCTTACTAATACTGCAAATGCTGTTGCAGAGATATGCAACATAATCTTAGATCCAAGTATGCCATATGTAGGTGCTGGTGCATTCTCACATAAAGCAGGCACACACGCAGACGCAGTTATGAAAGAATCCGATTCCTTCGAACACATAAGACCAGAAGAAGTTGGCAATATGAGACATATTCTTGTTTCAGAGGTTAGCGGTAGAAGTGTTATCGTAGATAAACTAAAGTTATACTTCCCTTTCATCAACAAATCAGACCCAAAGGTAAAAAACATTTTAGATAGAGTTAAAGAATTAGAAAACCAAGGTTATCAATTTGAAGGTGCAGATGCTTCATTCTTAATAATGGCACAAAAAGCTATGGGCACGTATACCCCAAGTTTCTCTTTAGAGAAATATGAAATAACAGCGTCTAATCCGGATGGAATTAATAAAGCCACAGTATCTCTTAAGGTTGGAAATGATATAAAGAGTGCAACTGCAGATGGAAATGGTCCTGTTAATGCTCTAGATAAAGCATTAAGAGAGGTTCTTTCTGAATTCTACCCTGAGATTGAAAATGTAAGTTTGATAGACTATAAAGTTCGTGTAATAGACTCTGCTTCTGCAACAGGCGCAATGGTTCGTGTTTCTATAACATCTAGAGATGGATATAGAACTTGGACAACAGTCGGGGTTTCAACAGACATTATTAAGGCTAGCTGGAAGGCTCTTGTAGATTCACTAGAATATAGACTTAGCATTAAGGAGTAATTCACTATGTCAATGACTGCCACACAAAAGATTATAGCAAAGCATGCTGGACATGATGTAAAAGCTGGAGACTTGGTCACAGTTGATGTAGACCTAGTTTTAGGTAATGATATTACATCACCAGTTGCAATAGAAGAAGTTAAGAAATCTGGAAAGGAAATCACTATCCCAGATAAAGTCGTTCTTGTTATGGATCACTTTGTTCCATGTAAGGATATTAAATCTGCTCAACAATGCAAGACTTGTAGAGAGTTTGCTAAAGCAAATGGCATTAAGAATTTCTTTGATGCAGGAGATATGGGAATTGAACATGCCCTACTTCCAGAAAAAGGATTTGCAAAACCTGGAATGCTTATCATAGGCGCAGACTCGCACACATGTACATATGGTGCACTTTCCTGTTTTTCAACAGGAATAGGTTCAACGGATATGGCTGCTGCAATGATTACAGGCAAAATGTGGCTTAGAGTTCCAGAGGCAATCAAGATAAACATAAAAGGAAAGTTGCAAAAATATGTCACAGGCAAAGATGTCATCTTAACAATTATTAAGATGCTTGGTACAGATGGCGCTACATATAAATCCCTAGAATTCTTTGGAGATATTTCTTCTCTTTCTATGGATGATAGACTTTGCATAGCAAATATGGCAATAGAATGTGGTGCTAAAAATGCTTTCTTCCCTGTAGATAGTTTAACAAAAGAATACCTTGAAGATGTTGGTGCTAAAGATTATTTAATCTTTGAACCAGACAAAAATGCAGTATATGCTAAGGAATTAGATATTAACCTTTCTTCCTTAACTCCAGTTGCTGCTTTTCCACACCTTCCATCCAATGTTAAGTCTATGGAAGACTTAAAAGAAAAGATTTACTTAGACCAAGTAGTAATTGGATCTTGTACTAATGGAAGAATCTCAGATATGAGAGCAGCTGCATCCATTCTTAAAGGACATAAGAAAAAAGATGGCTTGAGATTAATCATTATTCCAGCCACACAAAAGATATATAGACAATGCATAAAAGAAGGGCTAGTAGATATATTCCTAGATGCTGGCGCTGTTGTCTCCACTCCAACCTGTGGCCCATGTTTAGGCGGTTATATGGGAATACTTGCAGATGGAGAAAAGGCATGCTCTACAACCAATAGAAACTTCGTTGGAAGAATGGGCGCAAAGACTAGTGAGATTTATCTAACTTCTGCTTATGTTGCTGCACAGAGTGCAATCAATGGATACTTATCTGCACCGGAGGATTAATATGGGACGAGTTTTTAAATACGGAGATAATGTAGATACAGACGTTATTATTCCAGCAAGATATCTTAATGATGCAAGCAATGAAAACTTAAAAGCACATGCCATGGAAGATATAGACGCTTCCTTCCATACTCTCGTTAAAGAAGGAGATATAGTGGTTGGTGGATATAACTTTGGATGTGGTTCATCTAGAGAACATGCCCCACTTGCACTTAAGGCATCTGGTGTAAAAATAGTCATTGCAAAATCCTTCGCAAGAATCTTTTTTAGGAACGCAATTAACACTGGATTACTTGTCATTGAAGATGCAAGAATGGCAGATGAAATATCTCAAAACGACACATTAACTATTGATTCTGCAAAAATAACAGATGTAACAACAGGTAAAGAATATCCTCTTCCAACCCTAGATGGATACGTACAAAAGATTATAGAAGCTGGTGGTCTAATGAACTTAATTAAGGAGGAAAACTAGCATGAAATACAACATTACATTGCTCCCAGGAGATGGCATTGGTCCAGAGACAATAGCACAAGCAAAACGTGTATTATTAGCAATTGGAGAAAAGTTTGGACATGAGTTTAATTTTAAGGAAGAGTTAATTGGTGGTGCAGCAATAGATGCAACAGGAGATCCACTTCCTCAAAAGACGGTAGATTCATGTTTATCTTCCCAAGCAGTATTGTTAGGTTCTGTTGGTGGTCCAAAGTGGGATGATTGTCCAAGAAGACCAGAGGCTGCACTACTTGGAATTAGAAAGGCAATGAATGTATATGCTAACCTTAGACCAGCGAAGTTATATCCTTCCCTTACACACTTCTCCCCTCTTAAAGATGAGAAGATTAAAAATGGTGTGGATATTTTAATAGTTAGAGAATTAACTGGTGGTATTTATTTTGGAGACAGAGGTTATAGAAATAATAAGACCTTTGGAAGAGAAGCTTACGACACAGAGTCTTACTCCGAATTAGAAATAGAGAGAGTTGCTAGAATTGCATATGAAATCGCAGAAAAAAGACAAAATAAACTTTGCTTAGTAGACAAAGCAAATGTATTAGAATCTTCTAGACTTTGGAGAAAAATTGTAACAGATATTAATGAAGATTATCCAAGTGTACAAGTTAGTGAGATGTTTGTAGATAATGCTGCTATGCAATTATGTTTAGACCCAACACAATTTGATGTAATAGTAACTTCAAATATGTTCGGAGATATTCTTTCAGACCTCTCTGCTGCCATTGTGGGCTCAATAGGGCTCGCTCCTTCTGCTTCTGTTGGAGAAACAGGTTTGGGATTATATGAGGCAATACACGGTTCGGCACCTACACTTGCTGGCAAGAATGTATGTAATCCTGCAGGAACAATATTGTCTGCTGCTCTTATGCTTAGACACTCCCTTAATGCAGAAAAAGAAGCCAGTGCAATAGAAAATGCAGTGGCCTCCGCTATTGAATGTGGTTTTGGTACTCAAGATATATCATCTATGAAACAAAGTACTACTGAGTTCACAGACGAAATCATTTCTAGAATTAAAGTTTAGAGTTTATTAAATCTATAACGTCTTGAATTGTTTCGATATCTGCAACATCCTCATCTGCGATGGTGATGCCCCATTCGTTTTCGATATTCATAAGTGTTTCAACTAAATCTAAACTATCTGCGTGTAAATCTTTAATGATATTGCTTTCTGGTTTGATATCATCCTTGTTTAATGATAATTGATCTGCTATCATTTCTTGTAATTTTTCAAATATTTCCATTTTTCTATCTCCTTTTAATCTTGTCCTCTGTTTCGTCCATATGTATTGTTTACATCTAGGAAGAAGTTTCTATCTATACTCATAATTTGGTCAAAAGGTACTCTAAACATCCAGTTCCCTTCTGCCACGCCTGGTATATTCATTCTAGTATCCCCGCCATATCCAAGCAAATCTTGAATTGGGAATATGCATAAAATAGATGATGTCATAGCAAGCGCTTTTAGTATTGCCTTGGTTGAACCACATTGTGGACCACCCATGCCCCATCCAGCACCTTCATAGCCACAGTACTTAAGAACATAATCTCGTGTTCCTGGATGAACTTCATAAAGCCAGCCTAGAAGCGTATTGTTGTCATGTGTTCCACTATAACAAACTGTGTTAATCTCATAATTATATGGAATATTACAGCTTGGAGTTCCATCAAAACCAAATTGGAATACTCTCATGGTAGGAATACCTGTGCTGTCTATAAATGCTCTACATTCGTCATCTATTAATCCTAAATCCTCTGCAATAAAGAATGCTTTTGGATTATCTTTCTTAAAGTAGTTAAGAAGTTCCATTCCTGGACCCATTTCCCAATGACCGTTCTTTGCAGTATCTGTATCTTCTGCTGGAATTGAGAAATAATTGTAGAATGCTCTAAAGTGGTCTAATCTTAATGCGTCATACATTTCAAGATTGTGTTTAATTCTAAGTCTCCACCAAGAATATTTGCTCTTTGCTTGTGCCTTAAAATCATATAATACATTACCCCAAATTTGACCAACATCTGAGAATGCATCTGGTGGTACACCAGCAACTGCTTTTTCTACAAGATCTTCACCAAGTTGGAATTCTTTTGGATTTGCCCATACGTCTACAGAGTTAGTTGCTACATAGAATGGGATGTCTCCAATAATCTTTATGCCTTTTTTATTTATACTTGCTTTTAGTGCTGTCCATTCACGGAAAAATTCATATTGTTCAAAGACATAGTAAAAAACTCTGTTACTAAGTTCTGCTCTCTTTTTATCTAGTGCAGCTTTATCTCTTGCTTGAAGTGGTTTATCCCAATTTCTCCAGTTATATCCATATACTTCTGCAAGTGCCATATACAGGGCATAATCTTCTATCCAATACTCGTTTTCCTTTCTCCAAGCAGCAACTTTATCTTTAATCTCTTGTGTAAGTCTTGGTATTACAGTGTTTAATAATCTTGCAATATTATTTCTTGCAAAATCATAGTCTACCCTATAAGGCTCTCCGTAATATTTAAACGAATTTAATTCATCCCAAGAAAGTAATCCAAGATTACAAAACTCTGCTGGATTTATATATAATGCGTTTCCTGCAAATGTAGACAAAGAAGAATATGGAGAGTTGCCATAACCTATCATTGTAATAGGAAGGACTTGCCACCAATGGAATCCCATATCTAATAATACATCTGCAAAATTCTCTGCGTCTTTGTTAAAACAACCTATTCCAAATTCACTTGGAAGAGATGATATATTACAAAGAACACCTGAGCTTCTATAAATTGGTGCTTTTGCCATATTAGTCCTCAACCCTAATTAATGCTGCAATCTCTACAACACCATCTATCTCTGCTATGTCTTTAAGTGCAGCTTGCATTGTGCTTTCCTTTGTTAAATGAGTTACAAAAATAATTGGTAATTCTGCATTGTCTTTTGCATCTTTTTGGATAACAGCATTAATGCTGACATTAAACTTTTCAAATGCTGTAGAAACTTTTGCAAGAACTCCTTGTACATCTTTAACAGTAATACGAATATAGTATTTTGAACTGAATTCGCTTTCAAAGTCTGCGTCATTTACATCTTTAACTTCTTCCCAAGCAAATCTTCTTGGTTTATCTTGAGCTGCTGCGAAAATGACATCTGATACAATAGCACTTCCTGTTGGAAGAGCACCAGCGCCACGGCCATAGAACATCAAGTCTCCTACGTTATCACCATTTACATAAACAGCATTAAATGATCCTTTTACAGAAGATAATGGATGTTCATTTGGAAGGAATACTGGATGTACTCTTGCTTCTATCTTGTCATAGTTCTTAGAAATTGCTAAAAGTTTTAATGTGTATCCAAGTTCTTTTCCATAGTTAATATCTTCAACCTTAATTTGTGAGATACCTTCTCTATAAATCTTATCTAGTGGAACTCTCTTCTTATATGCTAAGGAAGAAAGGATTGAGCACTTATACATTGCATCAAAACCATCTACGTCTGCAGTTGGATTGGCTTCTGCATATCCTAAAGCTTGTGCATCTTTTAAACATGTTGCATAATCTACACCTTCATCACTCATTCTTGAAAGAATGTAGTTTGTAGTTCCATTAACAATACCCTTAATGGATTGAACTTTATTGCCTTGCATTGAATCTGTTAATGCATGAATAATAGGAACACCACCAACACAGCTTGCTTCAAAGTATAATCCGGCATTGTTTTCTCTTGCTATCTTTTCAAGTTCAGGCCAGTTCTTTGAGAACATTTCCTTATTTGCAGTAACAACACTCTTTCCGGCTTTTAAACATTCAATAATGAATGAACGTGCTGGTTCAATACCGCCGAAGAATTCACAAACGATTTTAATGTCTTTATTCTTTGTGATATTGGTAATATCCGTAGATACTATTGCAGGATCAATACCAAGTTCATCACATCTTGTTGTGTTTCTTTCTAATACGTGCATAACTTCAATATCTATGCCGTCATTTTGTTTAATATATTCACGTTTCTTTGTAAGGATTTCGTAAGTGCCTCCACCTACAACTCCAACTCCTAATAATGCTACACCAACTTTTTTCATAAATTTACTCCAAGTTATTTATTTAAATCATAAATTATCTTTAGTCCTTCAAGGGCTAATTTTCTATCTACAACATCAAAGATGTTATTTTCTACATTTGATACTAGTTCGGATAAACCACCAGTTGCTATAACCTTAGCGTCCTTCATCTCTGGCAATTCTTTGTATTTGTTTACCATATAAGAAACAAGACCAGTGTACCCATATACAATACCTGCTTGCATACCACTTCTAGTACTTGTTCCAACAATGTTTTCTGGCTTTAAGAGTTCAACTCTTGGAAGTTTTGCTGCAACGTTTACTAAAGAATCTGTTGCTGTCTTAATACCAGGGCTAATTGCTCCACCAATAAACTCACCATCTTTTGTTACAAGATTGAAAGTGGTTGCAGAACCGAAGTCTACAACTATTGCAGGTCCACCATATATTTTATATGCAGCTGCTGCATCTACTATTCTATCTGAACCAAGTTCGGATGGATGGTCATACTTAATTGTTACGCCAGTTTTGATTTGGTCTGAAACAACTATTGGTTTCTTATGCATATAATATTGACACATATGTTCAATGGTATAGTTAAGCGCTGGAGAAACAGATGACATAATGGAACCATCTATATCCTTAAAACTTGCTCCAGATGACTTAAGTAAATCATAAACCATCATGCCATATTCATCTGCAGTATGAGATGCTTGTGTGGATACACGCCAAGTGGATATTAGTTTACTTCCCTTAAAGATACCAATCTTTACATTAGTGTTTCCTATATCTAGAACTAATAGCATATCTTTCCTCGCTTTATAAAAAACTAAAATAGATTATATCAATTTTAGGGCTAATAGGCAATAATAATTAAAGTAGAGGTGTTTTTATTGCATTTTTCTTGACTTTTACACCCTTATCTTTTTATTATATAAAAACTAAATTAATGAGGTGCTTAATATGGCAGATTCAAAATTAACAATGGACAAATTAGTTGCCCTATGCAAAAACCGTGGATTTATTTATCCAGGAAGTGAGATCTATGGTGGTCTAGCAAACTCTTGGGATTATGGTCCTCTCGGTGTTTTATTAAAGAACAATGTTAAAGCAGCATGGTGGAAGAAATTCGTTTTAGAAAATCCATACAATGTTGGTATAGATTGTGCAATTCTTATGAACCCAATGACTTGGGTAGCATCTGGTCACGTTGGTGGTTTCTCAGATCCTTTAATGGATTGTAAAGAATGCCATGCAAGACATAGAGCAGATAACATAATCGAAGATTATATGAAGAGAAAAGGAATTGAAGAAAATATTGCATCCTGGTCATTAGAACAAATGGAACAATATATTAAAGACAACAAGATTCCTTGCCCAGTCTGCGGAAACTCCAACTTCACTCCAATTAGAAAGTTCAACCTTATGTTTAAGACTTTCCAAGGGGTAACAGAAGATACAGCAAACGCAATTTACCTTCGTCCAGAAACAGCACAAGGTATTTTCGTAAACTTCAAGAACGTACAACGTACATCTAGAAAAAAGGTTCCTTTTGGTATTGCACAAGTTGGTAAATCATTCAGAAATGAAATCACACCTGGAAACTTTATCTTTAGAATTCGTGAGTTCGAACAAATGGAACTTGAATTCTTCTGCAAACCAGGAACAGATTTAGAATGGTTCAACTATTGGAAGAATTTCTGCCATCAATGGTTACTTAACTTAGGAATCAAAGAAGAATGGCTTAGATTAAGAGACCATGACAAAGAAGAATTGGCTTTCTATTCAAAAGCTACAACAGACTTCGAATTCTTATTCCCATTTGGTTGGGGAGAACTCTGGGGTGTTGCAGATAGAACAGACTATGACCTTAAACAACATATCACAACATCTGGCAAGGACTTAAGCTATCAAGATCCAGTTACAAATGAAAAATATGTTCCATATGTAATTGAACCATCCCTTGGTGCAGATAGAGTTTTACTAGCATTCCTCTGCAATGCTTACGAGGAAGAAGAAGTTGAAGGAGAAACAAGAGTTGTTCTTCATTTACATCATGCTCTTGCTCCAATTAAGGTTGCAATTCTCCCACTTCAAAAACAACTCAACGAAAAAGCAGAAGCAATCTATACTGCTCTTTCTAAGAAATATTCTTGTGAATTTGATCAATCTGGTTCTATTGGTAAGAGATATCGTAGACAAGACGAAATCGGAACACC
>CAMVBZ010000031.1 GCA_947165815.1 uncultured Clostridia bacterium | reverse complement strand
CAATCTGCAACAGAAATGTATGAGATTATATCTAACACAATAGAGGAAGAACAATGATTAATGTAATTATTTGTGCAGCTGGATTATCCAATAGATTTGGATCCAACAAGTTGCTTGAAAAATATGGTAAAAGTGTAATTCTAACCGAGTCAATCCGTCCATTTTTAGAAATAGATGATGTCGAAAAAATCATTGTTACAGCCAATGAAGATGACATGGAATTATATGAAAATATCATTACAAAAAATGGCTTCCCTATTGAATACAGAATTTGTGTATGTAAAGGTGGAGACACAAGATCTGAAAGTGTTTATAATGCTTTAGATTATTTAACAGACAATGCAAATTATGTGTTAATTCATGATGCCGCAAGACCTAATGTTTCCGTTGATTTGATTAAAAGAGTAATTAATGAACTAGATGAAAACGTTTGTGTTTTACCAGTTATAGATGTTCCAAATACACTATATACAAAAAATCTAGAGTTAAGAGATAGAAACGAATTCTTCCAAGCACAAACTCCACAAGGTTTCCCAAGACAACTTCTCTGCGATGCATATGATGATTGGTTTGAAGATAAGCCAACTTTCACTGATGACTTCTCCCTTGTACAACGCTATAGAAGATACGCTACATTCAAATATGTCAAAGGAGACCCAAGCAATATCAAGGTTACCTTTAGAGGCGATGTAAAGAAAAACCTAAGCGGGATAGGATATGATATCCACACTCTAGAAAAGAGCAATACAGGCTATATGCCAATTTGTGGAGTACAGGTTCCATTTGATAAAAATCCTAAAGCACACTCAGACGGAGATGCTCCTTTGCATGCTTTAATGGATGCAATTCTCTCTGCTATTGGAGAACCGGATATTGGGCATTTATTCCCTACAAATGATGACAAATACAAAGATATCTCGTCTCTTGTTTTATTAGATTCCGTTATGGACTTAGTTAAGAAAAAGGGATTTATCATTAACAATGTTAGCATTGCAATTATTCTAGAAAAACCAAAGATTGCATCTTATATGGATGAAATGAAAAACACACTATCTGCCCATTTGGGATTGGATAAGACTTCTATCGGAATAACATCGACTACTAACGAGGGTTCTGGATTGGTTGGATCTGGAGATGCTATCGCTGCTCTTGCAACTGTATCCATATATTAAAATTATTTGTCGTATTTTTTGGCCATTGTATCTATGGTCTTTTTAATATCCTCTCTTAGGAATTGTGGTTCTAATACTTCTACTAATGTTCCAAATTGAATAGCCCAATACTTAAATGCTTTAGGAGAGGATGTGATATATGCTATTAAATATTTGCCGCCCTTGTTTTCATTGTCTTCATAAAAGGCTACATCTTTACCAAAACACTCTATAATCTCATCTACTACTTGCTTCTTACACCTTATAATTATGGTCTCTGCCCTATCTGAATACATATAAGGTCTAGCTGTGTTTAAGTCTCTATAATCTATACCATGCTCATATCCTTCAACCTTTGTTATGTCTACATAACCCATCTTCTTTTTCTTAATTCTCATTATCCTGTCTACCTTAAGGAATGACATAGTGTTGTATTTGGATATCTTGCACATTAAGTAATATCTTTGGTTATGTATAATGAACTGGTATGGGGATATTTCAAATGTATGCTCCTTGTGTAATTGCTTATCTACGCCATATTTGCCATAGTCTATTTGAAGGGCCTGTTTCTTCTCTATGGCTTCATCTAATGTGTCTAGATTATAGAATACAGATTTGTTCTCTGTCTTATTCCAGCTCATTACAGACAATATATGACTAGCATGGGAGTTAAAATTCCTTCCTCCCATTTTTGTAATCTTTTCTAGCAATTCTCTAGAGTGTGCATCATTAAGAGATTTGTTGCTCAATACAGCATCTATTAAAACTCTAATTTCTGAACTCTGAAATTCCCTTTCTCCAAGATAAGACCCCTTTCCAGATGAATGGATATCATAACCCAATTCTTTAAGATTGGCTATGTTTCTTCCAACCGTTTTTCTTTCTACTTCTAGACCATAGTCTGTTTCTAAATAACCTACTATGTCTTCTTGTAATATTGGGTGATTTTCGTCTGTATATTTCTTTAAAATTTCTAATACACAAACTATAGAGGCAATCTTATCCATTTTTGCTCCTAAAAAGATTTAATATTAAAAGTATAATTGGACTTATGTACTAAATCAAGTACGTATCTTAGAAATCAGACGGAGATTCCACGATTTCTATCTTATAAATATCATCAAAATATATCTTAGTTGTTCCAAGCTGTAAAAATTTGGCTGTGGTTTGTATCTTAACTACCTTATCTACAACTTCTACATAATGCCCATTAAGATAGAATGTAACATCTATTGTGCATCCCTTAACAACTCTTGAAATGGTTTCAGAGATTTCCATTTGTTCTTCTTCGGCCAAGTCTTTTCGTTCTATTCTTGAATGTCTCTCTTCTCTTTCTCTTAAAGCAGCTTGCAAACCGACCAAGGCATCAAAAGGCATAAACTGCTTTGCTCTTTCTACATTATTCACCGTTATGCCCTCCTACAAGTTTATTTCTAATTTGAGCAGTTGCACCCTCACTTAGATCCATGCCTCTAATAATTGCATTTTTACCAAACTTAGACTTGATATCTAATATTGCCATTTCACCTTTTTTCTCTTTTTCTACTTTGTCATAGTCTGTGAAAAGGTTATATCCCTCACTACCTTCACCAACAACATTAAAGAAAATGCCTAGTCCTCTAATTGGAACATCTTTGTATGTGGTTTCTTCAAACAATGTCTTTACATATCCTTTAATAATTGAGAATATATTGGTGGTTTCTGACATCTTTCTTGTAGCTCCTGTAGATGGTCTTGCGTCCTTAGAATATCTTACTTGAATTCCAACGTTATTCGCACAAACGTGCCTTTTCATCATCTCTTGACACATATTAAGTGCCATTTCTGTCATTACAAGCATTGCTTTATCATAGTTATAATCTTCAAATAATATCTAATGTGTGGATACAGATTTGCTCCTGAATTAAAATGCTTTTGTATTTGCAATAGTACATGGTTCTCTACCCCAAGCATGGTCTATAAGAAGCTCTGCATTAATCCCAAATGTATCATATAGGAGATTACTATCTGCATTCGTTATATCTCTCATGGTATTTATTCCAAACTTCTTTAATCTATTTGCTGTACCTCTTGCAACTTGCCAAAAATCCGTTATTGGAACATGATCCCACAACTGTTTTTTATATAAATCTTCATCCAAGTATCCTATATGGTCTGGAGAATGTTTTGCTGTAATGTCTAGAGCAATCTTAGCAAGATACATATTTGTTCCTATACCAGCTGTAGATGGGACTCCTGTCTTCTTTGCAATTAAATCCATAAGCATGGTTGCAAACTCTTTTGCACTCATCTTATACATATTGAGATAATCCGTGGCATCTATAAAAGACTCATCTATAGAATAGACATGAATATCATCTTTGGATATATAATCTAGGTATATTTCGTATATGTCTGCAGCAACATCTATATACTTTTTCATTCTTGGTTTTGCAATTATATAATCCATATCTTTTGGAATATCAAATAGTCTACATCTATTTTTAACTCCAAGTGTTTTCATTTTAGGAGAAATAGCCAAACATATTGCCCCATTTCCCCTGCTTGGATCTGCAACAACTAGATTTGTTTCAAACGGACTAAGACCACGCTCTGCGCATTCAACAGAGGCGTAGAATGATTTCATATCTATACAAAAATATGTACGTTGTTTTTCCATCTTGCTTAATCCTATCAAAAACTTTTGTTTATGTTAGACTTATTTTAATATATTAAATCATAAAATGCAAGACTTTTTATATTTTTTATTTACTTCATTTTGACATACCATCTTGAAAAAATAATTCAATAGTATATAATTGAATTAACACAAAAATAAGGAGTCTTAAAATGGATCCAGTTTATTCAGTAAATATTGAAGGTTATATTACAGACCTACCTATCTTAACATTACCAAGTGGTATTAAAATTTGTTTCTTTAACTTACACGGCAACCAAGAACTTACAGAACATTGTGGGAAAATGCTCGCAAAGAAATTGGAAGGTTGCGATGTCGTTTTAACAGCAGAATCCAAAGGATTACAACTTGCTCACGTTGTTGCAAGAGAACTTGGACAACACTACTATGCAGTATGTCGTAAGTCTAAGAAATTGTATATGCAAGATGGTATCCAAACATCTATTAAATCTATAACAACAGGTGATGTACAAAATCTTTATTTAAGCAAACATGATGCAGACTTAATTAAAGGTAAGAAAGTTGCTATAGTTGATGACGTTGTTTCAACCGGTGGAAGTCTACATGGCATGGAGACAGTAATTAAAGAAGCAGGTGGCGAAGTATACAAGAGAGGTTTTGTTCTCGCCGAGGGAGACGCTGTAAAGCTTGATAACATAGTATATCTTGCAAGTATACCTATTTTATAATCTTATTATTGTAAATAATAATACCGAGGAGTTACCCTCGGTATTTTATTTTGTCTTAAGACACGTTTATTTCCACGCTAGCCACATTATTAATATTACTAATGCAAATACCGCAGCGCCGCCTAGAAGGAATGGTAGCATTCTTAGGATAACTCCCCCAATAATCCTCCAGGTTTCTCTTCTATAATCTTTCTTTTCTTCTTTAGAAAGATTCTTGTAAATGACTTGTTCCGTGTCTTCGGATTGGTCCTCAGTTTTTGGTGTCTTAACTGCTCTTTCATCATACCATGGCATTCCAGGTACATTCATTGGAGCAATTACTCGTCCATCATCCTCGAACTTCTCTCTTTTTTTCTTATTCTTCATCAGTCTTTGTGCCAAACTCTGCTTTCATTGCTTTTTGTAATTCAGCTTCTTCCTGAATGTCCTTTTGCAATGTTGCTTCAGTTTCCATAGATTCTTTTGAATACAAGTGACATTTTACATAGTGGTCATCACCAAGTTGAATTGTTGGTGGGACTTTCCATTTACATATTTCCATGCAATCCTTACAACGAGTGTGGAATTTACATCCAGATGGTGGATTTGCTGGGGATGGAATAGAACCTTCAAGAATGATTCTGTTCATCTTATATGTTGGATCTGGAATAGGTATAGCACTGAACAATGCCTTTGTATATGGATGGTCTGGGTTCTTGAATAACTCATCTGTTGGAGCATATTCTACCAAGTCTCCTAAATACATAACACCTACTGTATCTGAAATGTGTTCAACAACAGATAAATCGTGAGAGATGAATAAGTATGTTAGACCATATTCTTGTTGTAAGTCTCTCAAGAGGTTAATAATCTGTGCTTGAATTGAAACGTCCAATGCAGATACTGGTTCGTCACAAACGATAAACTCTGGGTTTAATGCAAGTGCTCTTGCAATACATATTCTTTGACGTTGTCCACCTGAGAATTCGTGTGGGTATCTATCCTTATAATATTCTTGCAATCCACAAGATTTCATAATCTTGGAAAGATAATCATCGTATTCTTCCTTTGGAACTATCTTGTGTTCTTTTACTGCTTCACCAATGATTTCAGCAACTGGAAGTCTTGGAGACAAACTTGAATATGGATCTTGGAAAACAATTTGAATCTTAGGACGGAACTTTCTTAAGTCACTCTTCTTGATATCAAATATTTCATGTCCATTGAATAGAACTTGTCCACCTGTCTTCTCATAAAGACGGAGAATTGTTCTACCTGTTGTTGTCTTTCCACAACCAGACTCACCAACTAAGCCCATTGTTGTTCCTCTCTTGATATTGAATGTAATACCATCTACAGCACGAACATATCCTACTGTATGTTTGAAGAAACCAGCTTTAATTGGGAAGTATTGCTTTAATGCATTGACTTCAAGTATGTTCTCTTCGTTGTGTTTAATTGGTTCGTAAGTTGTGTCTAATAAGTTCTTACGATATACTCTCTTTTGTCTGAAGAACTTGATAGCATTGTTGCAAACAGGTAATTCAAACAATTCACATCTTCCATATACTTTGATTTGGTTTGTAATTGTTTCATCTGTCATCTTGATAGCTGTTTCGATATCACTAATCCACATGGACATAATACCATTTGTATCTACGATAACGTAAGCAAGAACTACGCTGCCAAATTTGTCTTTAAATGCATATGGTGAGATATAAGAATCGTTTTCAGTATATACTGAACCATTATATTTCAACTTATTCTCTACTTTGTCATGAGCTGCATCATCAAAGTTGTGGGTGAAGTTGTGCATCATCTTTGTTACGCAAAGTTTGAATAACTCAATATTCTTAAATCCGAATAAATGAGCAACAACCTTATCACAAATAACTTCTTTTAATACTTCGTTAGGATTATTAGAAATTGCAAATGATTTGTTTAATCCAATTACTGCACTCTTTAATGCATAGACTAAAGTTTTCTTTGCAAAACCAATGTTAGATGTTTCAAACATCTTCTTTCCTTCAATAACAAAGTCTTCATATAACTTTGTAGAGTTTACATCACCAGCTATATTCCAGAATTTATCCTTTTCTACATCGAATTCAGACATGAATGCTGCAAATGCATTTCCAAGAGAATCGAATGCTGCAAGTTTGCCTTCTGTTAATTTTGCTGGATAATGTGTTGTGAAGTCTGTTGTTGTTCCATGATCTTTAAGTAATACACCAAATGTATTACAGTCACATGAACTAACACTTAATTGATCTATTTCACTAACGAATCTATCTGAACAACTCTTTGTTAAGAAGGATTTTGTTGTTTTACCAAAAAAGATAAAACTTGACTTCATTCTTAAGAAACTTTCTTTAATATTAATAGCCATTATTTATCCTCCTCTACATCTTTTTTCAAATCTCTATAACAACTTACAAAGTGAGTTGGAGATAATTGTACAAACTCTGGATATTCGCCATCGCACTTATCACATCTAAATGAACATCTATCTCTGAAATAACAGTAGTTAGGCATATTGATAGGATTTGGAACATTACCAGGAATGTTATAAAGTCTATCTACCTTTTGGTTAACAACAGGTTTAGATTTCATAAGACCAATTGTATATGGGTGACATGGGTTTGCGAATACTTCTTGAGCTGTACCTTTTTCTACTATTCTTCCAGAATACATAACAACTACATAGTCTGCCATTTCTGCAATAACACCAAGGTCATGAGTAATAAGCATAATACTTGTATTTGTTTCGTTCTTAATCTTTCTGAGAAGATCTAGTATCTGTGCTTGAATTGTTACGTCCAAAGCCGTTGTAGGCTCGTCTGCGATAATTAAACGTGGATTACATGCAAGTGCTATAGCAATCATTACACGTTGTCTCATACCACCAGAAAGTTCGTGTGGATACATGGCATATACACCTTCACTATTTGCAATACCAACCATTTCAAGAAGTTCAATACATTTCTTTTTATTTTCTTCTTTGGTGTTTTCTTTTCTATGAAGTTTAAGAACTTCTTCGATTTGAGCACCAATTTTGAAAATAGGGTTAAGAGATGTCATTGGTTCTTGGAAGATCATGCTCATATAATCTCCACGGAGTGTTTGCATTACTCTTGTTGGTGTTTTAACAATGTTATATACCTTTTCACCACAGTTGAATCTAATTTCTCCTTCAACAGTTTGTCCAACTGGTCTTTGAACTAGTTGCATTAAAGACAAACTTGTAACAGATTTGCCACAACCAGATTCACCAACTATACCAACTGTCTTTCCTCTTGGAACATCAAATGAGACACCATTAACTGCCTTAACTGTTCCAATATCTGTGAAGAAGTAAGTATGTACATTATCAAACTCTACAACATTGTTTGGATCTCTCATCTCGGAGAGGTATTCCTTTTCAGGAATATTTCTACGATTTCTCTTTCTTTCTATCTTGCTAGTAATTCTTCTGTTTTGTCTTGAGATTCTTGCGGATTCTCTAGCAGAAATATAGTTACCGGCCTTTTCTTTTCTCTTAGCTAATTTGGCTTTAATATCTATTCCCATACTTCTACCTCCTTAGCGCTTCATCTTTGGATCGAATGCGTCTCTTAATCCATCACCAACGAAGTTGAATGCAATAACTGCAAGACAGATTAAGGCACCTACTGGAATCCAAATGTATGTGTATTTGATCATATCATTAATAGTACTTACTGAGTTAATAATTGCTCCCCATGTTGCCATTGGGTATTTAACACCAAGTCCTAAGAATGAAAGTGTTGATTCTGTAATGATAACACCACCTAATCCCATTGTTGCTTGAACAATAAGTTGTGGCATTACATTAGGAATTAAGTGTTTGAAAATTCTACGTCTATTACTTAAACCAGATGCCTCGGCTGCAATCATGAAGTCTTGTTCACGTAATGACAAGATTTGTCCACGAACAAGTCTTGCAATTCCTGGCCATCCAAGGATACCAAGTAATACCATCATCCAGATAATACGTTCAAGGTTTGGCATACCGATTGCATCGAATGCAGCGCCAAGAATAATCATAATTGGAAGTGAAGGTAAGCAATAGAATATATCAACTATACGCATGATAATGTTGTCTACAATACCACCGAAGTAACCAGCGATACCACCTAATATCATACCTAAGACGATCTCAATAAATACAACGATGAAACCGATAACCAATGAAATACGTCCACCATACATAATACGTGCAAGAACGTCCATTGCATTGTAGTCTAATCCAAGAATGTGATCTTTTGATGGTGGTGCATAAATATCTGCAACATATTTTGCTTGGATATTTCTAAATACGAAGTTTCTTTGTGTTCTTGTTACTTCGAATTCTTCTTCATCATAGATTGGATCGCCATGTTCATCTTCAGCTGGTACTAATTCTCCAGTATCTGGATCTTCAACCATTTTTTCACTCTTAATATTTGCCATATAAGAATAAATGTTTTCAGCAATCATATAGTCTATAACTTCTTTTGCTTGTTTCTTATATTCAACTGTTAGAGTATCTTCACCATTATATCTTCTTGCAACAAGGTTACTAATGATTCCATAGTGTTGTTGTTCTGCGCCAACCATTCTGTCTAAATAAACTTCACCGTCTTCTGTAGATGTCTTATAAACTGTACCATAAATATCTGCAGTGCCATCTGTTCCAACAACATTTAATGCTCTTGCAATAAATGAATCTGTAAATTGTGTTCCAGCTTCATAGCAGTCTATAACCATCTTAGATGAAATTAAATAATCAACATCTACTGGAACATAAATAAGATATGTGTCTCCATCCTTGAATACATTATATGTTACAGCATCATAAGTAACGGTTGCATCTTCATAATGTGCTTGTGCTTCAGTAATGAAAGCATCTTCTACACCATCTTTTTTAGAAACGACTGCTGGTGTACCATATGTACAAATGATATCTCCTCTCTTTGTACCAACAAGTTGATATGAGTTTCCGCCATCATTAATGATGTCACCACCAGATGCATTGTCTAATTTGTTTTTTAAAGATGTTGAAGGAGAAAACCAGTCTTCATAAATCTTCCCAGCAACAGTGAATGAACCAACTTTACGTTTCTTTGCTAATGTAATAGACACATCTTTGTCGTTTCTTACAAGTTTATAAATTCCATCTTTTAACTTGTTTAAAGAATACTCTTTACCATTTTTATCTTGTAAAGGTAATGTATCCAAATCATCTGGAATCATTTTTGTAAGAATGTTCTCGTTTATATATGCAAGCAAAGTTATATCTGCTTCTGGATCATTCTCGAACATATAGTAATCATATGTTTCTCTATAGTCTACGTTTGCATAGTTGAAGTACATTTCCTTATATGTTTGGAAAATGTCATCTTCATCATACTTATAAATCCATGAGCCTAGGAAGCAGAATGCAAATAAGAAAATCAAAATAAACATACCAACTAAAGCAAGTTTATTTCTAAAGAATCTTTTTGCAACTAACATACCAGGAGAAACAACCTTAACACGTCTCGCATCGTCCAATGCGGTCTCGCCTTCTTTAAGGTTTTCTTCCATTATTCCTGAATCTTTTGAATTCTCTTCTGTTTCGTTTGCCTCAACTTTTTCTTCTACCGTTGTTTCTTCAGCAACTTCAGTTTCTGTTGAAAGAGTTGTCTCTTCTTTTACTTCTTCAGGAGTGTTGACTATTTCTTGATCTTTTTCTTTATCATCCATAATTAACCTCCCTATTCAACCCTTACTCTTGGATCAACAAGAGCATACGAAATATCCGCCATTAAGTTACCTAATAGCGTCAAAATTGCCATAAACGTTAGATAGAACATTGTGAATGGAATATCACCAGATACCATTGCATGGTATGATGCATAACCAATTCCTTGAATTGAGAACAATGTTTCTGTAATAAGAGCACCAGCAAATAATCCTGGAAGTGCACCACCCATTACTGTAACAAGTGGAATCAATGTATTTCTGAAAGCATGATGGTTAATAACCCTTCTTTCTGGAACACCTTTTGCTCTTGCTGTTCTAATATAGTCTGAATTTAATACTTCCAACATATTTGTACGTGTGTACCTCATCATACCACCAATGGACACTATAATTAACGTTAGTGCTGGCAATACGAAGTGAGCTGCACCATCTAAGAAATATGTGAAACTATCTGTTACACCTGGAGTCAAACGAGCATTATGCATACCCGCAATTTCAAACCATCCGAGTTTTGTACCAAATATTAATTTCAGTAACGATGCCGTAAAGAATGTCGGCAGCGATATACCAATTAATGAAATAACTGTGACGGCATAATCTGAGAATGAATACTGTTTTCTCGCCGCCAAAACGCCCAGTGGAATAGCTATCAGCATTTCCACAATGAAAGAAATTACCCCCAATATAAAACTGTTCCAAATAGTCTTATTAAACTCTTGTGTAACCGGAATTGTATAATACCAACTATCTCCAAAGTTCCCCGTAATGAAGTTCCCTAGATAAACAAAATAACCTCCAATAATCCCTTTATCCAAACCATATCTAGCATTCATTTCCGAGACTAGCTCTTGATAGGTTTTTGTTTGTCCTTGTTTTTGAGACAAGTTCAATGCCTTGGCCTCAACATAAGAAGTTGGCAAAGAATGCATAATTGCATAAATACATAACATTACAAAGAGCAGAATTATAATGGATAATAAAACTCTTTTAAGAATAAACTTTGCCATTTTGTTTTCCTTTTATATTATTGAATGTCCGTACTAGACATACATATTATTTTCAATTTTAGATAGAAATTAGTTTTACACGACCTCTATTCGCCTGCGCATACAATAAATATTACACGCACGTGTAAAACAAGTTAAATTGCGTGGTGCATTGCACACCACGCAACTTGTTCTTAAATGCTTATTAATTATGCATTGAGTTCGAGACTATAAATCTCTGCAAGATATGACCAGTAAGGTGTTCTATCTGGAGTTAATGTATTTAAGTTAACTCTGCTTGTAGAATAGATTACGCAGTCCTTTCTTTGATATACAGGAACTTCAACTGCCCAATCAAGAATGATATTTAATGCATTCTTATAATATGTCTTACGTGTTGAGACAACGTCTGTTGCACGTGCTTCCATAATGATTGTGTTGAGTTGTGCATCGTTAATGCCATAGTGGTTAGAACCTGTCTTATTGTCACCATGGTAAATTTGGTACATATCAGGATCTGCAGAACCGCCCCATGCTGCTGCCCAGAATGCTAAGCTATGTGCTGCTAATGCATCCCAGAGGTCATTTGAATTTGCTAAGTCTTTAACTTTGATTGTTACACCGATTGATGCTAAATCTTCTGCAACCTTATTAGCAAGTGCTAATGTTGGGTGGTCACCTGAACCGCCGCCTGGAATCCAGAATTCATATGTGTCTGGCATATTTGTGAATCTTCCGGTTGCTTCATCAAAGTTGAATCCAGCTGCTTTGAAGAATGTGATTGCTGCTGCTTTTGCTGCTGCAAATTTTTGTACATCTGACATATCAGCTGTATAAATTGATTGTCCTTGTGCATTCTTTGAGAAAGCAATTTCATAACCTTGATCATTTGGTTGTGGAGCTGCCCATGAGCAGTTAGAAATTGGGTATTGGATAACAGATGCTCTATCACCATAGTAAGAGTTTACTGTATATTCTCTGTATGCTGCGAATAATGTAGCAAAACCTTTACGTAAATTCTTAGAAGCTTCTGAACCCTTATCTGTTCCAACTTTAACTACATCAGAACAAATACCAATGTATCCATAACCATTGTAGTCAACAAGGTCTGTTTTGATTACATTACCATCTAATTGTGAGTTGTCGTTTGCACCCTTAATGATGTCAACAACTGTGTTAGAAATGGATGGTGCTGTAATATCGATATCTCCATTGATTAATGCAGGTGTCTTATCTGAATCTGAAGCATATTCTTTGAACTTAATATACTTGATCTTTGGTGTTCCTTCCCAATAGTTTTCATTTCTTTCGAATGTTACGATACCATCTGAGAAGCTTACGAACTTATATGCACCAGCACCCATTGGAGCTGTTGTCTTGTTACGAACAGGTGTTAAATCGCCCTTTGTGAAGCCATAGTTACCTGCTGCATAATCCCATGTTCCATTGCCATAGTAGTGCTTTGGAGCAACTGCAATACTTAATTGATAAATTGTTACTGCATCGAATTGTGTTGTTGTAATACGAAGTGAATTATCGCTTGTTCTTGTGATACCAGCAATAGAAGTAATCTTTCTTCCAGCTTGTTGTTCTGCACCTTCTGCTTGCATCCACTTGTTTGCAACTTCTTGCATATATCCATCATAATCAGAGTTTGCTTTTTCTACACCAGCTGCATCGATGAAGTTATCATCATATGCTGCCTTAAGGTTTGCAACATATGTTTCAATTGTTGGACAATTTGCTGTGTCTGCGAGTGTATACTTTTGTTCAAGTGGGCTTGTATAGAAGTTGTCTTCATCAACTGTTACTAATACAGTATCTGTATATTCTGCAACTGAAAGAGGAGCACCATTCTTAACGTGCTTTGTTGCGATAGTATAGAAAGATGTAGCTTCACCTGTTGCTCTAGCATATTTTGTTGTTCCAATTGAGAAAGCTGCTTTTGTTGCATCTGTTGTTACTGTATATAATTTTGCACCAGTTTCTGAAACTGCAGCACCTTTCTTTTCTTCTGCTGTTGCATTTGCAACTGCATCATAGTGACCATAGCCACCAAATCCCCAGAGAGCCATACCTGTTGCAACTGCATCATTGCCATAGTCTCCAAGATAGCTGCCGTAGTTTGCTACACAGTAAGAAACGATATCTTGTGCTAATGCTGCACCACCAACTGTCCAAATAGAATTTACAAATGAATTGTATTGTTCTTGTGTAAATCCCTCTGTGTCTGGATCTGTAACTTCATAGTCTTGAAGTTCAACATCTGCTTTTGCTTCCTTTAATTTTGCTTCTGC
>CAMVBZ010000030.1 GCA_947165815.1 uncultured Clostridia bacterium | reverse complement strand
TCTTCTTCAACCAATTTAAGTTTCCCTTCTGGATAATAAATTAGAGTTGCTAAATCTCTTTTTGTATTCTCATCTATTTCATCACCAAATTCATCTTCTATTTTTTGTTTAATGGAACCAGAACCATTCTTAAGAATGTGTAAAAATGAATCTCTTTCTCCGTGGATGTCTGATATAAAGTGTTCGGTCCCCTTAGGAAGATATAATAAAGAAGAAAGATTAATGATTTCAGATGCTGCACTTGATACGGTTGGATATTCTATAGAAAGCTGTTTTAAGTATTTAAGATTATCCATAAACTTCCCCCAAAATAATATTATTAACGCATAATATTATACTTCAAAATTACACAGTTAGCAATATGGTGAACCAAAACGGTCATTAAGTTGTCTATAATATTTCAAAGTGGTATAATATATGGGCCGAAAAAAAGGAAATGGAGAGATTATGGCGTTTATAAAATTAAATAATATAGGAAAGATTTATTCCACTGAAGGAACACTTGCTATAGGTATTAGAAACGTTAATCTAGAATTTGATATCGGAGAATTTGTTACTATTACTGGACCAAGTGGATCTGGTAAAACAACGTTACTAAATATAATTAGTGGGTTGGATACCTATGAAGAAGGAGAACTCTATATAGAGGGTGAACCAACTTCGCATTATATTCAAAAAGATTGGGAAAAATATAGAGAGGATTATATTTCTTTTGTTTTCCAAGACTACAAGATTATTGAAAGTTTTACCGTTTATGAAAATATTGAACTTGCTCTAATGAACATTAGAGATCCTAAAGAAAGAAGAAAGAGAACTCTAGAGATTATAGAAAGAGTTGGTCTTACTAAATTCATGAAGAGTAAGGGAAGTAAATTATCTGGTGGACAAAAGCAAAGAACAGTTATAGCAAGAGCGCTTGCAAAAGAAAGTCCTGTTATTCTTGCAGACGAACCAACCGGAAACTTAGATAGCCAAACATCTAAAGAGATTGTTGAATTATTAAAAGAAATATCCAAAGACAAGTTGGTTATCGTTGTTACACACTCTTTTGATATGTTTGAAGAGTATGCATCTAGAAACATTAGAATTGCTAATGGCGCAGTAGAAGCAGATGAGCATTTGATGGAAAAGGATGAGGAAGAAAAGGAAGTCAAAAAGTGTGAAAGCAGTAATTCAAAAGATGATTTGAAGAATAGCATTATTCTTGGTATTCATAAATTCTTTGCAAAGCCAAAACTGGCATTCTTTATGACTTTCATCATGATCTTAGGGTTGGTTGGTCTTATTTTTGCAACAGCATATTTTGGTACAGCATTAAAAGATACAAAGAGTTATGTATTTACCCATATAGATGGAAGAGTTGTTATATCTAGAGAGGATGGACAAGCAGTTAGTGAATCCGAATTAAACGGACTTAAATCCACTCTTAATCCTGTAGATGTTTGTCTATACGATAATCTTTATGACTATAGTTATAAAGAATTTCAAACAAAACATAAATATAACTCCGTTAAATTCAAAACAACATATAAAGGAAAAGTACAAGTTGGAAGACTTCCACAAAGCAGTGAAGAAGTTTTCTTATATGTTCCTTCTTATATGAAAGGTGAATATAGCGAATTAAATAAAGAGATTAATTTGTTTGGTGATATTTGTAAGATAGTTGGATACACATATTTTTATGACAACACAAAGGATATTCAAATAGTTTTAACTAAAGAGGGATTTGATACCATAACTAAATACTACTATTTTAATGATATGAACATATATGGAATGGTTCAGGAAACATCATATGCCTTCTATCCTAAAGTTGCTATAGATATATCTCTTCAAGATGGTGAGATTGCTGTAGATAGCAATGCAACAACAGAACCTTATTTCGTTGTTGGAAATACAGTAAATATTCAGTTTAGTGCGCGTAGTAAATCACATGTTGAAACTCAAACAATAAAGAGAATAAAACCAATTTCAAATGACGACTTTAATTATCGCATATATATTTCTCCAGCATTGGCAAATAAGGTATTTGAAGAATTGGCACCTAATATGCATAAGCAAGCCTCATTATTCTTTGTTTCAGATTCGGATGCAAAAAATGCACTCCCATCTTTAAGAGATAATGGTTACAATGCTATAAGTTCTAATACAACTTTTGTTAATAGTTCAGCAGCAGTGTTAAACCTTATTGGAAGAATAGGGTACATACTACTTTGGATAGTAATAGTTTTATTCCTAGCACTATTTATTAGATTAGTATTCTCAAGAGCTTTAGCAGCAGACAAAGGAGATGTTGCTATATTCCGTTCAATGGGAATTAAGAGAAATGTTATAAAGAAATCTATGTACACACAAGTTACATTAAGCAGTTTAATTGGAATAGCAGTTGCAATTGTATTCTGCTTGGTAATGTATTTAACCCCAGCAAATGAGTATTTACCATTCTTGCCATGGTGGAGTTATCTCGTAATATTGTGTGGCGTAGCATTTATAGTTATAAGAACAGCTAGAAACTTTAATAAGAAGATCTTCGGCCAATCTGTTCGAAAAATATGGGAGGGAGGAAATAGACTATGATACAAATTAAAAATTTGAACAAGTTCTTCAATAAGAAAAAGTCTAACGAGATACACGTAGTTAATAATGTCTCCCTTAAATTGCCATCCAAGGGCATGATAGCCATATTTGGTAGAAGTGGATGCGGTAAGACAACTCTTCTTAATGTAATAGGTGGATTGGATAAGTTTGATTCTGGAGATGTTTTAATAGATGGAGAAAGCATTAAGAAACATACAGATGATATTAGAAATGCTAGAATAGGATATATCTTCCAAAATTATAATCTAGATTATAACATCTCTATCTATGACAATGTAGCAACCTCTCTAAAACTACTTGGCATTAAAGACAAGGAAGAAATAGATAGAAGAGTTAAAGCTGCTTTAGAGAACGTAGGTATGCTCAAGTATGCAAGACGTAATCCACAGACAGTATCTGGTGGACAACAACAAAGAGTTGCTATTGCTAGAGCAATTGTAAAGGGATCAGATATTATTCTTGCAGACGAACCTACAGGAAACTTGGATGAAGAAAATACCTATATGGTAATGGATATCCTTAAAGCCATCTCAAAGGACAGATTAGTATTGCTTGTAACTCATGAAGAAAACCTCGTAAATGAGTACTGTGATAACATAATTAACATAGTAGATGGCAAGATAGTTTCTGCTCAAAAGGGAACTGGAGAAGCATATCAAGGTGGGTATACTGGAAACAAGATATACCTTGGAGATTTAAACAAAACTGAAATAAACACAAATGGCTTCCAAATTTCATATTACGGAGATGAATTATCCAAGAATAAGACTTTAACTATCATTAATGATGGAAAGAAGGTTTTCTTATACTCCAATGATCCAGACATTAAACTCATAGATATAAACAGCGAAATGAAGATTTATGAGGGCAAAAAAGAGGATTATAAAGAGAGAGTAAAAGAAGATATAGATATGGAAACTCTAACAAAGATAGAGCCAAAGAAGAGAACAGGTAGATTGTTCACATTTGGCAAGTCTTTTGTAGAGGGATATAGGTTGATGTTAAGCAAGAAAGCTGCAGGAAGAAAAGCATTAACTGCTATACTTGCATTATTTGCTATGGCATTTATTGTAGTAGTAGCCTTAGTTGGTGTAGACATTAGAAATCTAAATAACTACGCAGACACAAAGACTGTTTATGTAGATGTTACAAAGATTGCCCAGTCCATCAATACTGAGACTGAAGTTAACACAAGGACAATGCAAGACTTTGTAAATGGCGTCAAGAATATAAGCAATGTGTCCAGTGTAAGATTTATAGAAAGTATGGATGATAGAAAATCTTCTCATACTATAGTTGTTGGAGAATTCGATACAGCAGCAGAAAATTTCAATGCAGGAGTTCAGTCTTTTGATAAATCCATTAAAGATGCAGACAACTTGGATTTAGTAGCAGGTTCAAAAACAAACAATAATTACGAGATGTTAGTATCAACTAATTTGGCAAAACAAATTATAGAGTCCATAGGAATGAGTGATATCTCTAATTATAAGAATGTTATTGGCATTAGAATGTTTGTAACTGGAGATAGATATGATTCCTCAAATGCTGTTGTTGCTAAGATAGTCGGTGTGGTTCAAGATATAAGTCCTTGTGCATACTTCTCAGACCAAATCTTAACATACATGTACTTAAAGAAGACAATTGGTTCTGGATGGTTTGGTACAAGAAGAGTATATCCAAATTCTATGTATCCAAATGTTGGACCCGTAGAACAAGGCAAGGTCTATGTTGGAAAAGAAGTATCCGTTCCTAATACATTAGGACTTAGTAAGTATCATGTTGGAGATTCTTTATATGTAGAAGGATTTAAAGATTCTGCTCAGTATAGATATACTGTTTCTACAGTAATGACCAATTCGTCAACAGACCCTACAGACTACGAAAGCATTATTATCCTTAATGATAATGATTATGTAAGACATCTTTCATTCTATTTGTTAGGAAGCAATTCTAATAGATACGGATATAATACAATGGTTATTAGCGTAAAGAATGCATCTAGTGTAGATTCTGTTGTTAAGGGAATTAAGAATTTAAACGGAGAGGTTTCAGTTACAATACCATCCAAATTATCCAATGAATCATTAAAATCATTCTTGCCTAAACTTATAAGCTTGGTGGTTATTATTGCAGTAATGTGCATATGCTTATACTTTGTAATGAGATCCTCATTACTATCTAGAATTAGAGAAGTTGGTATTTATAGAGCAATTGGTGTAAGAAAGCAAAATGTTATATTTAAATTCTTTGCAGAGAGTTTATGTGTAATAACCATGACTGTCTTAATTGGTTTCTTAATTATGAGTGCTATTATGTGGAAACTCATGACATATGGTACGGCAGTATATAGTATGATTTATTATCCAGTATGGGTAGGATTTATAGCACTTGTATTCTTATATGCAGTATGCATCTTTATTTCAATATTGCCAGTAATGACACTAATGAATAAGAGACCAGCAGAAATATTATCTAAGTATGATATTTAAAACAAACAAAGTAAAAAAATACCAGGGTTTCGGCCCTGGTTTATTTTTATTCTCTACAAACTCCTGTATCTTTTGCAGCCTGTTTAACAGCTTCGGCAACTGCCTTACATACTCTTTCATCAAAAGGTTTGGGAATAATATAGTCTACGGATAATTCTTCGTCAGATACTAGGGATGCAAGAGCCTTTGCAGCAGCAATCTTCATCTCTTCGTTAATAGTCTTTGCTTTTGCATCTAATGTTCCTCTAAAGACACCAGGGAATGCTAAGACATTATTGATTTGGTTTGGATAATCACTTCTTCCTGTTCCAACTATAACAGCACCACCTTCTTTTGCTTCTTCTGGAGTAATTTCTGGTGTTGGGTTTGCCATAGCAAATACGATAGGATCTTTTGCCATAGACTTAATCATCTCTTTTGTTACTATTCTTGGAGCAGAAACACCAATAAATACATCAGCTCCTTTGAGTGCGTCTGCAATAGTACCGTTGACGTTGTTTTTATTGGTTGTTAGAGCAAGTTTTGCAGTGTAGTCATCTCCTGTTCTACTTGTTCTTGAAATTACACCAAATTTGTCTGAAAGTATAATATCTTTTGCACCGAGTTTTTGGAGTAGTTTGCAAATAGCAACACCAGCTGCACCAGCACCACTAATTGCTATAGTACAATCTTCTATCTTTTTCCCAACAACCTTAAGTGAGTTAATAATTGCTGCACCACAAACAATGGCTGTTCCGTGTTGGTCATCATGGAAAATAGGAATATCAGTGCAAGCTTTAAGTTTTTCTTCTATCTCAAAGCAACGAGGTGCGGAAATATCTTCTAAATTAACGCCACCAAATGATCCGGAAAGAAGAGATATTGTTTTTACTATTTCATCTACGTCCTTGGATTTAATACAAAGAGGAATAGCATCTACACCGCCGAATTCTTTGAAGAGTACACATTTGCCTTCCATAACAGGCATTCCAGCAATAGGTCCGATGTCTCCAAGACCAAGAACAGCAGTGCCATCTGTAATGACAGCAACAGTATTCCATCTTCTTGTTAAGTCATAAGACTTATTTACATCTTTTTGGATTTCTAAACAAGGCTGTGCAACACCTGGAGTGTATGCGAGAGATAATTCATCTTTTGTTCCAACTTTAACACGAGAAACAACTTCTAATTTACCTTTCCATTCTCCGTGTAATTTAAGTGATTCTTCAAAATAATTCATAAGATACCTTCCTTTTAATGTGAATAGTATAATTCAATTAAAAGGTATTTGCAATTAAGTTGCGTATGTTATAAATATTAAGTAAAATACTTAAACTAAATAGAGAGGAATTAAATATGCGTATTTTAGTTACAGGTGGAGCAGGATTTATAGGATGCAATTTCATTAGATATGAGATTGCAAATTATGATGATACCATTATTTGCGTAGACTCTTTAACATATGCTGGCAGTTTAAATAACCTAAAAGATGTTGCAGATAATAAGAATTTTAAGTTCATAAAAGCAGATATAACAGATGAACAAGCAATAGATGATATATTCAAAGAATATAATCCAGATATAGTTGTTAATTTTGCTGCAGAAAGCCATGTGGATAATTCTATTAATAATCCTAACATATTTACAAAGACAAACATCTTTGGAACACAAGTTCTAATGAATGCTTGCTTAAAATACAATGTTAAAAGATTCCACCAAGTATCTACAGATGAAGTTTATGGAGATTTGCCATTAAATTCAGAAAAGTGGTGTATAGAAAGTGCACATATTAAGCCATCTAGTCCATATGCAGTTAGCAAGGCTTCTGCAGATTTGTTGGCATTATCATATAAGAGAACATACGGACTTCCTATAACAATCTCAAGATCCTCTAATAACTATGGACCATATCAAAATAAAGAGAAACTAATACCTAATGCAATTAACTGTCTTTTAACCGGAAAGAAAATCCCATTATACGGAAATGGATTAAATAAAAGAGAATGGATACACGTAGATGATAACTGTAAGGCAATAGACCTTATAGTTAGAAAAGGAAGAGTAGGTGAAATATATAATATTTCAACAAACGATGAAAAGACAAACTTGCAAGTGGCTCGTGCAATCTTGGCAAAGATGAATATGGGTGAAGAAAATATAGAGTTTGTTGCAGATAGAAAAGGACATGACTTGAAATACTCTATGAGTAGCAACAAGCTAAAGCAAGAACTAGGTTGGAAACAAGAGATAAGCTTTAAGGAAGGATTAAATAGTACTATAGCCTGGTATCTTGAAAACAAAGATTTTTTAAAATAGCAATGGATTGTAGCACTCAAAGAGTGAATGTGTTATAATCTCGTACAAATAAGGAGAACATTATATGTTGGAACTCAAAAACGTTACCTTTACTGTAGATACAGATTTAGGTAAGAAAACAATAATAGATAACATATCTCTCAAGATAGATGAGAAATTTGTTGCTTTTACTGGTCCTAATGGTGGTGGTAAGTCTACGCTTGCTAAACTCATTATGGGATTATATAAACCAACAAGTGGCAAAATTTATTTTGATGGTACAGATATTACAGATATGTCTATAACAGACAGAGCAAAACTTGGGCTTGGATATGCTTTTCAAGCACCAGTTAAGTTTAAAGGAATAACTGTTTCAGATTTAATTTCCATAGCAAGTGGAAGAAAACTCAATGTAACAGAAATTTGTTCCTATCTTTCTCAAGTAGGTCTCTGCGCAAGAGAATATGTAAATAGAGAAGTTAATAACGAATTAAGTGGTGGAGAATTGAAGAGAATTGAAATTGCAACAGCAATGGCAAAATCTCCTAAACTCACACTCTTTGATGAACCAGAAGCAGGAATAGACCTTTGGAGTTTCAACAATCTTATTTCCGTTTTTGAAAAATTAGAAGAACAAACAAATGGATCCATCTTAATTATTTCACACCAAGAACGTATTTTAAACATGGCTCAAAGAGTTATAGTTATTACAGCTGGCAAAATTTCTCAAGATGGCAAGAAAGAAGATATCCTTCCTGGACTCTTATCTGCAAACGTATGCAAGACTCTTGCAGACAAAATGTGAGGTGAAGTATGGCAGAACTTAGTGCAATTCAAAAGAATATGTTAAAAGAAATTGCTGGTTATGAATCCATACCAGAGGGTGCATATAATCTTCGTTCAGATGGAACACTTGCTGGACGTAGAACAACAGCTAATATAGATATTCAAACAAAGACAGATAAGCCAGGTATAGATATCATTATTAAACCAGGTACAAAGAACGAAAGAGTAGACATCCCAGTAATATTAACTCAAACAGGATTAAACGATCTTGTATATAATGATTTTTACATTGGCGAGGGTGCAGATGTTTTAATAGTTGCAGGATGCGGTATTCATAATGCTGGTGGCCTTAAATCCGAACATGATGGTATCCATGCATTCCACGTAGGAAAGAATGCAAAAGTCAAGTATGTAGAAAACCATTATGGAGAAGGCGAAGGAACTGGCGAAAGAATCCTCAATCCAACAACAGAAATAGAAATAGATGAAGGTGGTTATATGGAGATGGAAACTTCTCAAATAAGAGGAGTAGACTCTACATATAGAAAGACAAGAGCAAAACTTGGAGATAAAGCAATTCTTGTTATTAAAGAAAAGATATTAACACACGGACATCAAAAAGCAACCACAGACTTTGTTGTAGATTTAAATGGTGTAGATAGTGGCGCACATGTTATATCTCGTTCCGTAGCAACAGAAGATTCATATCAAAAATATATGTCTTGTGTAAATGGAAACAACAGATGTAACGGACACACAGAATGTGATGCTATCTTAATGGATAACGGGCAAGTAGATGCAGTTCCAATGGTCAATGCACATACAACAGAAGCAAGACTTATACATGAAGCAGCTATAGGGAAAATCGCAGGAGAACAATTGGATAAACTCATGACATTGGGTCTAACTGAGAAAGAGGCCGAAGAAGAGATTGTTAACGGATTCCTAAGATAATATGTATAAAAAGTACAGTTAAAGTGCCATAACCGGATTGTTGTGGCATTTTTTAATCCAAGTGTTTTATAATATGACTAGTTAATAAATGGGAGTATAAAAATGTTTGAAGAAGTTAAAAAGAATTTTGGTTTTGGGTGCATGAGATTGCCTCAAAAAGACGATAAGATAGATTATGAGGAAATGTGCAAGATGGTAGATTACTTCATTGAGAGTGGATTTAATTACTTTGACACGGCACATGGATATCATGATGGAGCAAGCGAAATTGCTGTTAGGGAATGTCTAACAAAAAGATACCCAAGAGACAAATATCTTTTAACAGATAAATTAACAGGAACTTACTTTGAAAAAGAGGAAGATATAAGACCATTCTTCCAATCTCAATTAGATGCTTGTGGTGTAGATTATTTTGATTTCTATTTAATGCACTCACAAAACAAAACTTTCTTTGAAAAGTTTAAGGCTTGTAAAGCATATGAGACGGCTCTTGAACTTAAAAAGGAAGGAAAGATCAAACACTTTGGAATCTCTTTCCATGACTCTGCAGATGTTCTAGAGCAAATTCTAAAAGAGTATCCAGAGATTGAGGTTGTTCAAATTCAATTTAATTATGTAGATTATAATAACCCTGCAATACAAAGTAAGAAGTGTTATGATGTTTGCCGCAAGTATAACAAGCCAATAATTGTTATGGAACCTGTTAGAGGTGGAAATCTTGCAAACCTGCCAGATGATGTTGCGCAAATCTTAAAGGATTTGAATGGTGGAAGTGAAGCTAGTTATGCAATTAGATATTGCGCAAGTTTTGAAGGTATCTTTATGACTCTTTCTGGAATGAGTAATATGGAGCAAATGAAAGATAATATGTCCTTCATGAAAGAGTTTAAGCCATTGGATGAAAAAGAAAAAGAAGCATTAAAACAAGTCACAGAAAAACTAGATGCTAAGAAGTTAATTCGTTGTACTGGATGTAGATATTGCGTTGAAGGATGCCCAAAGAAAATACGTATTCCTGATTTGTTTACAGATATGAATACAAAGGCACTTTATAGGACATTTAATAGTGATTGGTATTATATGATTCATACAATGAATAGAGGCAAGGCATCAGAATGTATAAAGTGTGGCAAATGCGAAATAGTTTGTCCACAAAAATTGCCAATAAGAGAATTACTTGTTGGAGTTGCAAAAGAGTTTGAAAAAAAGGATGAGGAATAACCCCATCCTTTTATCTTATTAAGATAAAACATCTTATTTTTCTTCTTTTTCTACCTCTTCCATAAGGATCTCTTCTTTTGCTTCTTCGTTGCTTGGAACTTCATCTATAACATCTTCGCCAAGAGAAGATTTTCTAGAAACAACAACTTTACCTTTGAAGCAATCAAACATTCTTTCGGTCTTTTCAACATCAAGGATTCCTTTCTTAACTTCAAACTTATAAGTGCAAAGGCTTACAAGTGGTACTACTATTAATCCGGCTATCATAGCAATAGCGCCCATAACAACTGCATTTGCAAAGTTTAATGTTTCTCCAGATGAGAATGTAACTGTCATGAATGTTCCCTTTGTAATGGACATTACGAATGAGAAGATAGAAATTATTATACCAACTGCAAAGGATGCCCAAACAGCACTCTTTGTAACCTTCTTGCTGTACAATCCATACAAGAATGGAGCAAGGAAAGCACCAGCCAATGCTCCCCAACTTACACCCATTAATTGTGCAATTGTTGAAACATTGTAAAGCTTTTGGATAATAGCAATAACTGCACTTATAACAATGAATATAGCGAGGAATATACGCATAATAATCATTTGTTTCTTTTCTGTAAATTTTTCTTCTTTTATAACATGACCTTTAATCATATCAAGTGTTAATGTACTCGAAGATGTTAATACCAAACTTGAAAGTGTAGACATAGATGCACTTAAAACTAAGATAACAACTATACCCATTAAGAAATCAGAATGGATTGTCTTGTCTAGTATTGTTGGTACCACTTGGTCAAATGGTGTTCCTGGTTCAGCAAACAATCTTCCAAAACCACCAAGGAAGTAACATCCACCTGCAACTATAATTGCAAATATTGTAGAGATAATAGTTCCTTTTCTAATATCATTTTCACTCTTAATTGCGTAGAACTTGCTAACCATTTGAGGTAATCCCCAAGTACCAAGGGATGTTAGAATGATAACAAATATCAAGAATATTGGTGCTGCACCAAAGAAGGATGAGTATTCCCATCCGCCTGCTTCAGACATTGCAAGTGCTTCCATAGATCCTGTGAGACCACCATTAGCATTAAGAACAACAGCAATAACTGCAACAATACCAATGAGCATTATGATACCTTGGATGAAGTCGTTTATGGCTGTGGCCATATAACCACCAAACAATACATAGATACCAGTTAACAATGCCATTATTAAAACGATTATTATGTATGCAAGGTTCTCATTTGTGAATCCGAATGCAACAGTAAATAATCTTGAAAGACCATTAAATAGGGAAGCAGTATATGGAATTAAGAATATAAAGATAATAATTGCAGCCGCAAGTTTAAGTCCTTTAGATAAGTATCTCTTTCCAAAGAAGTCAGACATTGTTTTGGAATCTAAGCTTTGAGTCATTATTCTTGTTCTTCTTCCAAGAACTACCCAAGCAAGTAAAGATCCAAGAACTGCATTACCAATTCCAATCCATGTGCTAGCCACACCAAACAAATAACCAAATTGTCCAGCATAACCAATAAAAATAACTGCGCTAAAATAGGATGTTCCATATGTAAAAGCAGTTAGCCAAGGGCCAACACTTCTTCCGCCAAGAACAAATCCGTTTACGTCTCTTGCTTTTCTTCTAGTGTAAATGCCAACGAATACCATTGCTGCAGCAAATATGAATATCATAACTGCCATTAAAGCAATGCCACCAGGGCTTCTTTCAGCACTAATAAGAGAATTAAACATAATCTCACCTCATCTCGTTGTTGAGAAAATAAAAAATCCTCCCAACAATAATCTAGTTTTTAGATTCTTGTTAAGAGGACGAAATATTTCGTGGTACCACCTCTATTCGCTTAACTATTCCTAGTCAAACCTTATGGAGCACTTTGCTCACTTGCTGTAACGGGCAATCCCGGTGTAGCATACTCGTTTCCTTTCCGTACACAGCTAACAGGATGTATTCGGACACGATTCCCTTAATGCCTTGCAGCAACCGGCATCTCTCTGAAAGGCCCCTCGCTCTTACTTGTTCCTGGTCAAACGCTTGTAAATGAATAATACAAAGTCGATAACGTTATGTCAATAATAATTATTTATTATTTATTTCCAACTATTACAAACGAATGATCGTCTTCTTTTGAAATGGTAATATTGAATTTGTCTTTGAAGAAAGACGCTTCAGTATTTACATCATTTAACTCTCTTGATACTTCTGCACATATTCCAGAGTGGTGCATAGATAATTCTTTTCTGGATAGGGAATGACAGATAATAAATTGTCCACCTTGCTTTAGATTGTTATATATGGCCTCTTTAAATTTGTCTAGAAGAACAAAGTGTGGGAAGGCATTATATATTATAATCTTGTCAAAAGGTCCACCTAAGAAGTCATAGAAGCTTCCTGCAATGTATTCAACATTAAGGCTTGCATTGTTTTCTTTTGCTTTTTCTATCATTCCGTCAGATATATCTATACCAATAACAGTCTCTTTTGTTAGAGAGCAAATAAATGGCTCCAATACACCTGTACCACAGGCAACATCTAATACCTTGTCTGTCGAATTAATTTTGATGTTATCAAAGACTACCTGGGGACTCTTTGTGTTTGTTGAGTCCCAGGTTTTAGATAGTTCATCGAAAAATTCTTTGCTTTTTATTTCACTTATACTGGCCATTGATCTGGTAAATTTAGTTTTTGATATCCACCGTACACGAGGATTTCATCATACATTTCTTTTCCATAGAAGTGAGTCATAATTTCTTTAACTTTTGCTTCTAAATTAATTGGGTTTGTTCCGTTTGCACCATATACATCTGGATATGCAACAGTTAATGCAAAGTATGCGTTAGCAAAGTACATTTCAACGTTTGCATCATATGCGTTGTTTGGCATCATTAGATAAACTTCCTTATTTGCGAATGCTGACATAGTTGCAAGTTGTCCTGGAAGAGGAGAATCTGTTGCTGTGTAATCTGCCTTAAATGTTGCAAGACCACCTGCATCAAGAATAATAACATCTGCATTTGAAGAAACCACTGCTTCAAGGTCTGCCATGCCATCTACTAAAGTTATGTTTGCTTCATCCATTACATTTTCAATTCCAGAGATAGAGAAGAGAGAGTAATTTTTAGATGTAGATAAGAATCCTTTGGTTCCCCAGTTAGAATTACATGCAAGATATACTTTCTTTCCGCCACTAGTAATTTTCTTAGAGGTTAGGTCTGCTTTGAGTTCGCTCATATATGTTGTTAATGTTGTTGCCTTTGCATCTGCTTTCATAATCTTTCCAACTAAGTTAATAGATGCAATC
>CAMVBZ010000029.1 GCA_947165815.1 uncultured Clostridia bacterium | reverse complement strand
AGTTTTTAAAAATTGGTTACATGTTTAAGTAGTAATTTTGAGAACATTTGTTTATAAACATATAAACAAAAACTTTAAGGAAAATCATAAAAATATATTTGAAAAATAGTATAAAAAACTATTGCACTTATTTATGATTTATTTTATAATGATATTGATATTTAAAGGAGATAGCTATGAGCATTTCAAACGAAATTAAGATTATTAGACGTTTATTAAACATCACACAAACAGATTTGGCAATGGCTCTTAATGTGACCTATGAATCCATAAATAAGTGGGAAAATGGAAAGATGAGAGCAGACAATGAAAGTATTGAAAAAATGTACAATTTTGCATTTAAGAATGGAGTATATTTTAATGATATTTATGTTCAACTTTTTAATGAACAGCTCATTAATAAAAACAAGACACTTATATTCCATGGTTCAGATGTAGATTTTGAGTTGCCAATCAAATTAGATAAGTATAATCCAAATAGTGACTTTGGCACTGGATTTTATACAACAGATAGTTTTGGACAGGCTGTACTTAATATTGCTAATAAACATATGGAATCCATTTATGCATTTTCATTTAATGAAAGAGACCTTAAAGTTCTTAATTTTGATATTGATGTCAAATGGATGATTGCTGTTGCTTATTATCGTGGATGGCTTGGTGAGTATTCTAATCATTCTTTCGTTAAAAAAATAGTTTCTGAAGTTGAGAATGCAGATGTTATTTTTGCTCCTATTTGTGACAACAGATCTGCGTTAATTATAAATGAATTTATTTCAGGGATAAGCACAGACTTACAATGTGTAAATGCTTTAAAAGCTTGTGGGTTAAAATATCAATACGTTTTTAGAAATGAAAAAGCATTAAATAAACTTGAATTAATAAGTGATCTTTACATTTGTAAAGAAGAAAAGAGTAAATACATTAATGATGGGCTTGAACTTAACAATGTTGGATTAAATCAAGTTAAATTTGCAAGAATAGAATATAAGGGGAAAGGTCTTAATATAGGCCAGTTACTAAAATGAGAACATTAGATTATAGTGAATCAGAATTATGTATCATACAAGCAGAGCTTTTTGAAATGTCGGTAGAGAAGGCTTCATATAGTTCATTGGTATTTATTAGAAGATTTATGCTTTCTAATTTTGTTGGAAGTTTAGATAACAAATCCTATTTATTCCAATCAAACAATCCAGACTATGTGTTTGAAGTATTAGACCAAGAATATGGTGAAAGTGAATATGGTAGCCAAAAATACGATTCAGAAGTAATGTATTGGGTTGGTTATATGTATAGAACTATCTCATTCTTATACAATCTTTCAAGCAAACAAGTCTATAGACTTTTCCCAGCAAAAGAGATTGTAAACTGCTATCAAATATACAATTCCGTAGATATCATGCAAGCAGCAAAAAGAATGATGGACAACATAGGTTATATTAAACCAGAAGATTACACAGTTGAAGGTGTTAAGATTTTAAGAGGACTCCTAGAGGAAGATAAATAGTGAAGTACTTATTCTATGATATAGAAAGTTGTTCAGGGAACTATCAAGATGGTTCCTTGTGTTCATTTGGATATTGTTTAACAGATGAGAATTTCAATGTTTTAAAAAAGGAAGATATTCTAGTTAATCCAGCGCCTAAAACATTTGCTCTTTTATATGGAAAGAAACCAAGAATTCATCTAGCATATGAAGAAAGCGAATTTAGAAAAGCAGGCAAATTTCCTGCCCATTATGAAGTAATAAAAGCATTATTTAATGAAGCTGATATGGTTATAGGATATGCGGTAGATAATGATGTAAAATATGTTAACGGAAATTGTGATTTTTATTCTTTAAAAAGAATAAAGTTTAGTTTTATAGATGTTGCCTTGATATATAAAATCATCTCCGAAAATAAGAACCTAAAAAAGCTTGAAGAAGTAGCTGCGAACTATGAAATAGAATACACTGCGCATAGATCAGATGAAGATGCTTATGCAACAATGTTAATTCTTAAAAAAATCTTAGCAAACGAAGGATTGTCTCTTCAAGAATTATTGGAAAAATTTGAAATAATTCCAGGAATAAATAAAGAGGATAGGACAAGAATTACATACCAAAAATCACTTTTAGATGGAAGGTTGGAAACTCCAAGAACTCATAAGCAAATGGATATCCTTTATGATGCAATGGATGAGTCGTTAAAAGACTGTAAAGAACCAATTAAAAACATACTCACAAACAAGAATGTTATTTTAAATGATAAGCTCAGATATGGAGATCCTAACTATGTTAGAAATCTACAAAAGGCAATGATAAAGTTTAATTGTAGGTTAGTAGAATTACCAATTTTAGCAAGGTATTTTATAACATACCCAGGATGTAAGAATGAAAGATACTATACAGGGCAACGCAATAAAAACGGAGAAAAAATTAAGCCTATTAAAGAAGAAGAATTCATTGCTTTACTTGGTGAGATAGAACAAAATGAGTTCAATAATGATAGTGAGATCATAGTAGATTCTTTAGAGAAAAATGATGAACATGCTCGTGGATATACAAAGAGCTATGTATCAAAAGATACATCGTCATCACCTTTTGCTGTTCTTTTAGGGGATACTAAAAAAGGGAAGAAATAGAATCCAATTTTGCTAGATTTGCATTTTTAAATCTAGAATCTCTTGTTACATCTCTGCCAAACCAACTAGGAGGAACAAAGGAGGACAAATCATAGTCCTCTTTAAATTCAACCTCAACAGTATAAAGTTTATCTAATTTGCCATGATATTCATCTAGTTCTGCAATTAAATCATCATATCCAAGTGGAATAAAATATCTGGTTTTAGATATGGTGTTGTCTATTTTTTGAGCCATAAGAGAATCATATTCATCTTTGGAAATTTCCTTTTCAAATTCTTCTCTAGAAACAAGTCCAGAACCTTTTACACAATAGAAATATTTGTCATTCATTTTTCTAATTCTATACGTATTTCCGTCATCTTCGCCTTTCATTTTTAAATAAGTTTGAATTATTTCTGCTTGAGAATAAGACTTATAGTCTTTTGGAAGATTTTTAACTAAGTATTTGAATTCAATTTCCATATCTAACTCCTTGCTAGGATTATACAACCTTTATTTACATAAGTGAATAAATTTGTTGTACAAAGAGGGGTATTTGCTATATAATATTTGCAAATAAAATTTTTAGAAGGTGAAAAGTAATTATGGCAAGAAGAATTGTTCCTATTACATTATTAACAGGTTATCTCGGAGCAGGTAAGACAACATTATTAAATCATGTTCTTGGAAATCAACAAGGATATAAAGTTGCAGTTATCGTTAACGATATTGGTGAAGTTAATATAGACGCAAGTTTAATTCAACAAGGTGGAGTAGTTTCTCAAAAAGATGACAACTTAGTACCACTTCAAAATGGATGTATTTGCTGCACACTTAAAGAAGATTTAATGGATCAAATTGGCAAACTTGCTCAAAGTGGTAAATATGACTACATTCTTATCGAAGCAAGTGGCATCTGTGAACCAGTACCAATTGTTAATACAATTGAATATCTTGGAGAAGGCTTAAAGAATAGCGGTTTTGATTTCGGTGTAAGATTAGATAATATCGTTTCTGTAGTAGATGCTGCACGTTTAGTAGAAGAGTTTGGAAGAGGTAAAGATTTAATGAAGGAAGATATCGAAGATGATGATATCGAAAACCTCATTATTCAACAAGTTGAATTCTGTACAAAGATTATTATCAACAAGACAGACTTAGTATCCGAAGAAGACTTAAAAGAAGTCACAGCAGTTTTAAAGGCATTACAACCAGATGCAGAATATATCAATGCTGTACAAGGTAAAGTCGATTTGGCAAAGATTTTAGACACACAATCCTTTGACTTTGAAAAGGCATCTAGTTCAGCTGCATGGATTAAGGGATTAGAAGAAATCGAAGAAGAAGATGAACCAGAGGGTGAAGTCCTTGAATATAATATTCAAACATTCGTATACAAGAGAAGACAACCATTCAATACTAACAAATTCTTAGACTGGGCAAATGAAAAATATCCAAGAAGTATCATTCGTTGCAAAGGTGTTGTTTGGATTACAAGAGACACAAAGAATATGTATATGTTTGAACAAGCAGGATTACAAAAAACTCTTGCAAACGTAGGTGAATGGGTTGTTTCTATGCCAAAGAAAGACCAAGAAAACATCTTAAAATACAATCCAGATGTTGCTGCAGAATGGGATCCAGTTGTAGGAGATAAAATTATTAAACTCGTATTCATTGGAAAAGATATGGATAGAGCACAAATTGAAGCAGATTTGGATGCTTGCTTAAAATAAGCAAAAGGACTAAATATGAATTGCGAACAAGAAGTTAAGAATAGAGTAAATTGGCTCAAAGAAATACTTAAAAATAGTGGCTGTAAAGGGTTTATTTATGGCAATAGTGGTGGAAAGGATTGTACACTTGTTGGGGCACTTTGTAAGCTTGCAACAGATAATGTACTTGGTGTCATTATGCCATGTGAATCCAGTAGAAACTATGGACAAGATAAAGAGGACGCATTAAATGCTTCTAAAACCTTTAATATTGAGCAAATTGAAGTAGACTTAACTGAAGCAAAAAAGACAATGGTTAAAACACTTGCTCCTTCTTTAGAAGGAAAGAGTGGAGATTGGGCATATAATCAAGCACTAATAAATATTAACCCAAGACTCAGAATGACAACTTTATATGCACTAGCACAAACTAGAGGTTATCTCGTGGCTGGAACTGGTAATGCAGATGAGTTTGAAGTTGGATATTTCACTAAATGGGGAGATGGTGCATATGATGTAAACCCAATAGCAGATTTAACTGTTGCTGAAGTGTATGAATTACTTAGATATCTAGGTGCTCCAGAAATTATCATTACAAAAGCCCCAAGTGCAGGCTTGTTTGAAGGCCAAACAGATGAGCAAGAACTCGGTGTTAGTTATGCAGATATAGACAAGTATGTTAAGGGCGAAAAACTTAATGAAGACACATTTAACAAAATAGATAGAATGAGCAAAAAGGCAAATCATAAAAAAGGATTGCCATTTAGATATCAAAGATAATCTAATGCGTTAGATATTGAGTTTTACTAAAAGCAGTGTGTTAGAATGCTGCTTTTATTTTTTTATAAATAAAATTCTATTAAAAGATTTTTCATTTTTTGTGCCACATTTTTCATTTTTGGTATTGCTTTAATAACATATAAAATGTTAAAATGATTTTGCATTAAAAAAAATACACTATTTTAGTGTGGAGGAAATATGGGAAAAATCAATTTAACAACAGTTCAATTCAAAGGAACTCCAGAACAAGAAAAGAAACTCCGTGAAATGTTGAATTCACTCAAGGGACAACCTGGTGCTACAATGCCAGCTCTTCAACAAGCACAAGAAATCTATGGATATCTTCCAATCGAAGTCCAAAAGATCGTTGCTGAAGAACTCAATGTACCACTTGAAGAAATCTTTGGCGTATCAACATTCTATTCATGGTTCTCTCTTAATCCTGTTGGAGAAAATAAAGTTTCAGTTTGATTAGGAAAAGCTTGTTATGTTAAAGGCAGTGGAGACGTTTACGAAAAATGTAAAGGAGTTCTTGGATTACCAGATGCTGGAACAACAGCAGACGGCAAGTTCTCACTTTCTGCAACACGTTGTATTGGTTGCTGTGGATTAGCACCAGTTATGGTTGTTGGTGGAGATACATACGGAAAGATGACTCCAAAAGAAGTTCCAGCAATTATTGCAAAATATAAGGCATAAGATTATGAATATTGGTGAAATTACACAAACTATAGAGGGTAAAGTTCTTTGTTGTGAGGATAAACTTGGTACAGAAGTTGTAACATGTTGCGCATCTGATATGATGAGTGACGTTCTTGCATTCTATTCTGCATCCAACGGCGTTCTTATTACTGGACTTGTTAACCCTCAAATTGTACGTACAGCAATTATGGTTGATGCAGTATGCATCATTATAGCAAGAGATAAAAAGGTAGATGACACAATAATCAACCTTGCAAAAGACAATGGTATCGTTATTATTTTGTCACCATACACAATGTTTGAAACCTCAGGTCGTTTATACGAAGCAGGTTTAAGAAAGAGCAAGGGATAATGTCTGAAAGCATACACTTAGTTTTTAATGTAGACGGAAAAAACTTCTCATCTGCAGGCACCGCCTCAGAGGAAGTTAAATCTAAATTGAAAATGATTGGTATTAGTTCAGCAGATATTAGACGAGTTGCAATAGCCATGTACGAAGGCGAAATCAATATGGTTATACACGCTGGCGGTGGTGAAGCAATCGTTGACATCTTTCTAGACAGGATAGAAATATTACTTGCAGACCATGGTAAGGGGATTGAAGATATAGAGCAAGCTATGCAGCCTGGTTGGTCCACAGCTCCAGATGATATCAGGGCATTAGGATTCGGTGCTGGAATGGGTTTGCCAAATATGAAAAAATACACAGATGAATTTAGGATAGATAGTACTGTTGGTGTAGGAACCAATGTATACATGACAATTAAATTCAACTGAGATAAGGAATAATGGGGAAAGAAGATAAGGTAAAACTCGTATTAAACGAGAAGGCATTACATACGGTTATGTTAGATCCAGACAAATGTAGGGGTTGCATTACTTGTATGAGAAGATGCCCAACAGAAGCCATTCGTGTTAGAAACGGAAAGGCTAGTGTTGCCTATGAAAAGTGTATTGGTTGCGGAGAATGTGTAAGACTTTGTCCACATCATGCAAAAATACCTTCTCATGATTCCTGGGATACTTTAAATGATTTTAAATACAAAATTGTATTACCACCACCATCCCTTTATGGACAGTTCACCAATTTAACAGACATCAATATAGTTTTAAACGGATTACTTGCACTTGGCTTTGACGAGGTGTATGAAGTTGGCAAGGGAGCAGAATATGTTTCTGAGGCAACAAATATCATTATGAATAGGGGAACAATTCCAAAACCTATTCTTTCAACAGCTTGTCCAGCCATTTCGGAACTCATTATGATGAGTTACCACAACTTAAAAGACCATTTATTAAACTTACTAGCACCAGTAGACGTTGCTGCAAAGATTGCAAAGCAAAACGCTATTAAGAGAGGAATACCAGAGGAAGATATTGGAGTATATTTCATTTCTCCATGTCCTGCAAAAGTATTCGCTCTTAAGATGGGTGTTGGTGTTGAAAAACCTTATGTAGATAGAGTTCTTTCTACATCAGATGCATATATGCATTTACTCCCAGTTATGAAAGATTTAACAGAGATTAAGCCACTTTGTTCACTTTCATCTCACGGACTTGGATGGGGTATTTCAAGAGGAGAGGCTAATGCTACATATAAAGACAGTACAATTGCTGCAGATGGAATAGATAATTGTAAGCAAATCTTAGATATGCTCGAAGATGGTGGTTTACAAGATATAGAGTTCATTGAATTAAATGCATGTACTGGTGGGTGTGTAGGCGGAGTAATGAATGTAGAAAATCCATTCGTTACACGTGGACGCCTAAATACCTTAATTAAGAAATTGCCACGAAACATAAACAACATTGCAGACTTGAATAAGACCACAGATTATTTCTGTTGGGAACAAGATTTAACACTTAAGGATGTATTCAAGTTAGATGATAACAGAATAGTTGCAATGCAAAAGATGATGGAAATTGAATCTATAATGGAAGAACTACCAAAGGTAGACTGTGGATTATGTGGTGCTCCAAGCTGTAGAGCATTTGCAGAAGACTTAGTAAATGGAGTACTTCCAAGAGATACAAAGTGTCCACGTAAAGAAGCAATGGAGAAAGAAAGCAAATGAAGGTAGACGATGTTATAAAGGCATTGGATGCCGAAGAAATATATATAGCGGATGATGGGAGAGAAATAACTTCCGGTTATGCTGGAGATTTCCTATCTCACGTTATGGGAAGAGCACCTGCAGACTGTGCTTGGTTCACAATAATGAACAACGTTAATGTTTGTGCTGTGGCCACTCTTGCAGATATAGCATTAATAGTATTATGTGAGGGAGTAAAACCAGATGATAACTTGCTTGCTAAGGTTAAAATCCAAGGATTTAACGTTATTAGCACAAAGCTTGATATCTACAATGCAGTTGTGACATTTGATAGGGCGCTTAAATAATGGGACTCTATCATTATGATCTACATATCCACTCAGCGTTATCACCTTGTGCTGAAAAGGATATGACACCAGTAACAATCGTTGGTCTTGCTAAAGCAAACGGACTAGATTTTGTTGCTGTATCGGATCATAACAGTATAAAAAACGTAGAAGTAGCCATAAGAGCCGGTGAATTCTATGGAATAAATGTTGTTCCAGCAATGGAATTACAGACAAGCGAAGATATACACATATTATGCTTGTTCAAAAAATATGAAGACTTGAAGGCTTTCTATGACAGCATAGAGTTTTCTCAAAGAAAGAACAGACCAGAAATCTTTGGGGAACAACAAATCATAGACGAGGATGACAACATCATAGGATATGAGGAAACAATGCTTCTAGATAGTGCGAATATATCAAGTATACAAGTTCCTTCACTTGTAAAAAAGTTTGGAGGAGTTGCAATACCTGCTCATATAGATAGAGAAGCAAACAGTATGCTAATGATCTTAGGAGCTATACACGAGGGTTTCACCACGGTTGAGTTTAGTACAAAAGCAACTGATGAAGAAATGGAGGAGTATAAGAGCAAATACAGAATTATTGTGGATAGTGATTCACACGTCTTATCTACGATATCATTCAGAAATGCAATAGAGCTTGATGAGTGCAGTGTAGATTGTCTAATAGACACACTCTCAAAGGAGAAAGACTAAATGAGAGAACTTGCGCTAAACATTCTAGACATTACTGAAAACTCTGTAAAAGCAGGAGCAACACTAGTAGAAATTGACATTATTGCAGAAGGCAATGTGTTAACTATAAAGATTAAAGATGATGGCTGTGGAATGGATAATGAATTCCTAAACAAGGTAACAGATCCTTTCACAACAACAAGAACTACAAGAAAAGTTGGAATGGGCGTACCACTCTTTAAAATGGCCGCTGAGATGGCAGGAGGAACGTTCTCGATAAATTCCACAAAGGGAGTAGGAACTGAGGTTGTAGCCACATTTGAAATCGACAATATAGACCGAGAGCCATTAGGCAACATAGCAGATACAATGGTAACACTTCTAAGTGATGACTTTGCTACGGAATATGTCCTAACGGTGAGTGTAAATGGAAATCAATTTAATCTGGACACTCGTGAGCTTAAGGAACAACTAAATGGAATATCCATTTGTGAACCACAAGTTTTAGCGTTTGTCAGAGAAATGATTAATGAAAATATAAAGGAAATTGGAGGAGCAAATTTATGAAGAGTATCGCTGATATCATGAAAATCAGAGATCAGATGCAGTCTGAAATCATTATGCGTGACAACACAGATGACAATCAAGAGACTCGTATCGTAGTCGGAATGGCAACTTGTGGTATTTCTGCAGGTGCAAGACCAGTCTACAACACACTTATTGACGAAGTTGCAAAACGTAATCTTAAGGGTGTTAAGGTAACAAGAAGTGGATGTTTAGGCATGTGCAAACTTGAGCCTATCGTAGAAGTATTTGTACCAGGTCAAGAAAAAACAACATATGTCCATGTAGACGCAGAGAAAGCAAAAAAGATCGTACAAGATCACATAGTCAATGGAAGTGTTTGTAAAGAATTCTTAATTACAAACGAATAGGAGCAGGAGGGAAAATTATGTATAGAAATACAGTTTTAATCTGTGGTGGTACTGGTTGTACTTCTAACAATTCACCAGCAGTTGCTGCAGAATTCGACAAGCTCATCAAAGAACGTGGACTAGAAAACGATGTAGCCATAATTAAAACCGGTTGCTTCGGTCTCTGTGCTAACGGACCAGTTTGCGTTGTTTATCCAGAAGGAGCATTTTATTCATTCGTAAAAGTAGAAGACGTAAAAGACATAGTTGAAGAACACCTCATTAAAGGTCGTTTAGTACAACGTTTACTTTACAAAGAGAAGAATGAAGCAACATCTGAAACAGTTCGTGCTTTATCTGACACAAACTTCTACAAGCAACAAACTCGTATTGCACTTCGTCTTTGTGGTGTTATTAACCCAGAAAATATTGACGAATATATTGCATATGATGGTTATCAAGCATTAATCAAAGTATTACAAACAATGACACCACAAGAAGTTATTGATGTTATCAAGAACAGTGGACTTCGTGGAAGAGGTGGTGCTGGATTCCCAACAGGATTAAAGTGGCAATTCTGCCGTAATGCAGTTGGCGATGAAAAGTACATTGCATGTAATGCTGACGAAGGTGACCCAGGTGCATTCATGGATCGTTCAGTTCTTGAAGGCGACCCACACTCAGTTATTGAAGCAATGACAATTGGTGCTTATGCAATTGGTGCACATCAAGGTTACATTTATGTTAGAGCAGAATATCCTATCGCAGTTCAAAGATTACAAATTGCTTTAAAGCAAGCAAGAGAATATGGACTTATCGGTAAGAATATTTTAGATTCAGGATTCGACTTTGACTTAGACATTCGTTTAGGTTCAGGTGCATTCGTATGTGGTGAAGAAACAGCTCTTATGACTTCTATTGAAGGTAAGAGAGGTGAACCAAGACCACGTCCACCATTCCCAGCAAACAAAGGTTTGTTCGGAAAACCAACAGTTTTAAATAACGTTGAAACATATGCAAATATTTGCCAAATCATCCTTAAGGGTGCAGACTGGTTCGCAGCAATGGGAACAGAGAAGTCCAAAGGAACAAAGGTATTTGCTCTTGGTGGAAAGATTACAAACACAGGTTTAGTTGAAATTCCAATGGGAACACCATTAAGAAAGATCATTTATGATATCGGTGGTGGATGTCCAAACGGAAAGAAACTCAAAGCAGTTCAAACTGGTGGTCCATCAGGTGGATGTATCCCAGCATCATTAATTGACACTCCAGTTGATTATGAATCACTCGCAGCAATTGGTTCAATCGTTGGTTCAGGTGGTATGATCGTTATGGACGAAGACAACTGTATGGTTGATATCGCTAAGTTCTTCCTTGAATTCACAGTTGATGAAAGTTGTGGAAAGTGTACACCATGTAGAATTGGTACAAAGAGATTACTTGAATACTTAAATAAGATAACAAGCGGTAAAGCAACATTACAAGATTTAGATGACATGGAGAAACTCTGTTACTTCATTAAAGCTAACTCACTTTGTGCTCTTGGACAAACAGCTCCAAACCCAGTATTATCTACACTCAAGTATTTCAGAGATGAGTACATTGCACACATCGTAGACAAGAAGTGTCCATGCCACGTATGTAAAGACTTAGTTCAATACACAATTACAGATGCATGTAAGGGATGTACATTATGTGCTAGAAACTGTCCAGTTAAGGCAATTAGTGGAACAGTTAAAGAAAAGCATACAATTGACCAATCCAAGTGCATTAAGTGTGGACTCTGTATGACAAATTGTAAGTTTAACGCAATCGTTAAAGAATAGTGAGGTGACTTATGGCTAATATGATTAAGGTAAATATTGATGGCATCGATGTAGAAGTCGAAGAAGGTACAAAGGTTATTGATGCTGCTTATCAAGCTGGTGTCAAGATCCCAACATTATGCTATCTTAAAGGATTAAATGAAATCGGAGCTTGTCGTATCTGTTTATGTGAAGTTGAAGGTGCAAGAGGCTTAGTTGCAGCTTGTGTATACCCACTTTCAGCAGACCCAAGATTCCCAGTAATACATATCAAAACAAACACTCCACAAATCAGAGAATATAGAAAGAAGACAATCGAGCTCTTACTCTCAGACCACAAGAAAGAGTGTTTAAGCTGTATTCGTAACGGAAACTGCGAACTTGCAGAATTATCCAACGAATATGATTGTGACTATCATGCATTTGCAGGTGGCGAAACAATTGATTACCCAATTGATGAATCATCTCCAGCAATAGTCAGAGACAACAACAAGTGTGTTCTTTGTAGACGTTGTGTAGCAGCTTGCCGTGAATATCAATCTGTTTCAGTAATTGGTGCAAACGGAAGAGGATTCTATGCACACATTGGTAGTGCATTCGAGAAGAACCTTGGAGATACAGCTTGTGTTAACTGTGGACAATGTATTGTTGCATGTCCAACAGGTGCTCTACATGAAAAGGATCAAGTCAATGATGTATTAAAAGCACTTGCAGATCCAACAAAGTATGTAGTAGTAGGAACAGCTCCATCTGTAAGAGTAGGACTTGGTGAAGAATTCGGAACAGCAATTGGTGCTAACGTAGAAGGAAAGATGGTTGCAGCATTAAGAAGAATCGGATTCAAGAACGTATTCGATGTAAACTTCACAGCTGACCTTACAATTCTTGAAGAAGGAACAGAATTTATTGGCAGAGTAAAGAACGGTGGAACATTACCAAGGTTAACATCATGTTCACCTGCATGGATTAAGTTCATGGAACACAATTTCCCAACAGAATTAGATCATCTCTCATCCTGTAAGTCACCACAAGGAATGTTTGGTGCAGTCTGTAAGACATATTTAGCAGAAAAACTTGGAATAGATCCAAAGGATATGGTAGTAGTATCAATTATGCCATGTACAGCTAAGAAGTTTGAAGCAGGCAGACCATACATGAATGCAGCTGGTGAAAAGTATCCAGACATTGACTATGCATTAACAACAAGAGAACTTGCAAGAATGATTAAGAAGATGAACATCATTTGGGATACACTTCCAGAAGAGAAGTTTGACACACCAATGGGAGTTGGTTCAGGTGCAGGTTTAATCTTCGGTGCAACTGGTGGTGTTATGGAAGCAGCATTAAGAACAGTTTATGCAGTTCTTGCGGGAAAAGAAGCACCATCCTTAGATTTCAAGGAAGTTCGTGGAACACAAGGAATCAAGGAAGCAACATATACTGTACCACTCAAAGATGGTGGAGAAATCTCAGTTAATGTAGCAGTAGCAAGTGGACTTGCAAATGCAAGAAAGTTAATGGAAGAAGTCAAAGCTGGAACAAGCAAATATCACTTTATTGAAATCATGTCTTGTCCAGGTGGATGTGTTAACGGTGGTGGACAACCAATCAAGACAGCATTCGTTAGAAACAGCAAGGATATTAAAGAAATCCGTGCAAACACAATTTATTCAATGGATGCATCTTATGATTTACGTGTATCACACGCTAACCCAGAAATCACAGATATATACAAGGAATACTTTGGAGAACCAAACAGCCACAAGGCACATGAAGTACTCCATACCAAGTATGTACCAAGAGACTTATTCTAATTTCCTAATTTAAATATAAAGAATAGGGGGTTGTTAATTCAGCCCCTTATTTTTTAGAGATATGTAAAGTCGTATATGATATCATATATTGAAATGAGAAACGGTTGTTTGACACAGATTGGTCTTTTTGCTAATAATGTAAGTTAATAGAGTAAAAATAATTAGAGAAAATTATGAGAAAAATTATAGCTTATCTAAATAATAAGAGAAGACTAAAAGTAAGGTTATCATTAAATAAAAGGGTATATCTAACCGATACTCTAGTTGGTGTTT
>CAMVBZ010000028.1 GCA_947165815.1 uncultured Clostridia bacterium | reverse complement strand
GCCGTTATTCACAACATCACTGCTTACACCGGTCTCTGTTCCGTCCGTCTTTTTCTTTGGGTTAGATATTCTTTCTATATTTTGATTTAGCCAGTCTCTTAGTTTTATTGCAGCATCCTTATTCATTGTTACTTGGCATGTAATATTTCTTGTTATTTGTGATGTTCTAATGCCGTTTTCTTTTATGGTGTGAGTTACTTCATCTACTGCTAAATCAAAAGTCTTTGGAAGAGTAACTGTCTCGTTATAGAAATTAATAACTAATTCATCTGGTGTTCTAAAACCACCAACAACTCCGTTTGAGTAACTGGATGTAAAATCTTTTGTATATGCGTATTCACCTTTAATATTCATACGTTGCCTCCATAATCATAATTGATGAAAAAATTATATCATATTTAGTCGCATTTTGCCAATATTTGACAAAAGAACTCGTTAGCAAATAAAATTATTATAGAATTTTATGATAGGGTGAAAATTATGTCAGGAGAACAAAACATTACAAAAGCCAAATTTGTTGGTCCACTTTATTTTATAGTTCCTGCAATTGTATTTGCTGGTATTGCTGCAGTGTGTTTTTACTTCGGTTCAATAAAAGGAACAATGTATCTTTATGTATTAGCAATAATGCCATCATTGTTATTTATGCTTACTTTCTTTTTTCCAGCAATTGAGTCACTTTTAAGTTCTTTAAAAATCATGGGAAACAGAGTATATGGTTCAGATGCATATGGAAAGAGATTTTCATATTCAATAGACCAAATTGAAAAATTTGAAACAACATCTGCTATGACTGGACATGGAATATCTATTTTATTTAAAGATGGAAGAAAGGTTAAACTATATGATATTTCTAATAGAAAAGAAATGTTTGAAGCATACAATAATTTGAAACCACAAGAATAAAAAGAATAGTATATTTTTAGTTGACATTATTTAGTATTTTAAATAATATATAACACGTGAAGCAAAGAAATCCTTGCACCATCAGTCCAAGACAAAATGGTTTTCTACATAAAATTTTGAATATTTTATATAGGATAATTGGGTTACTTTGCGTAGCTCAATTTTTAATTTCAGGAGGGCACTACTATAAAAGAGTTGCTTATTAACCAACAGATTAGAGACAAAGAAGTGCGTCTTATCGGAGCAGATGGTTCCCAATATGGCGTTGTCTCAATCCAAGAAGCTATGAGAATAGCAAAAGAGGCTGGATTAGATCTCGCAAAAGTTTCATCAGATAATGCACCACCACCAGCAACATGCAAGTTGATGGATTATGGTAAATATCGTTATGAACAACAAAAGAGAGAGAAGGACCAAAAGAAGAATCAACGTGTAATCCAAACTAAAGAAGTTCGTTTGTCAGCAGTTATAGACATTGGAGACTTAGCAAGACTTGCAAAACAAACGGTTAAATTCCTTGAAGATGGAGATAAGGTTAGAGCATCTATTCTTTTAAGAAGAAGAGAACAAGCTCATCCAGAAATTGCAATGAAGATTATGGAAAAATACCTTGAGTTAGTTGGAGAATCTTGTTCAATAGAGAAACCACTAAAGCAAGAGGGAAGAATGATTGCAGTAACACTTGCACCTGCATCTAAAAAATAAACAAAAAAAATTATTATATATAGGAGGCAAAGAACTATGCCTAAGGTAAAAACACACAGTGGCGCAAAGAAGCGTTTTGGCAAGACAGCAACAGGCCGTTTCACAAGAGGCCATTCAGCACACAGTCATCTTTTAACTAAGAAGACCAGAAAGAGAAAGAACAGACTCGATTCAATCGATTACGTCGATAAGACAAGAGAGAAAGAAATGAGAAGATTATTACCATACAAATAATGGAGGTCTATTATGAGAATTAAAAGAGGCGTTAACGCAGTTAAGAAGCGTAGAAAAATAATGAAAGTAGCAAAGGGCTACTACGGTGCAAAACACAATCAATATCGTTTAGCTAAAGAACAAGTTATGCGTTCAGGAATGTATGCATACGTTGGTAGAAAGAATAAGAAGAGAGACTTCCGTTCAATGTGGATAGTACGTATCAATGCAGCAGCAAGAATGAATGGTCTCAGCTATTCTAGACTTATGCACGGATTAAAGGTTGCAGGAATAGACTTAAACAGAAAAGTTTTAAGTGAAATCGCTATCTCAGATCCAGCAACATTCACAAGCCTTTGTGAAAAAGCAAAAGCAGCAGCATAATTAAATGGAAATAATAACCTCTAGTCAGAACCAATTTGTTAAACTTGCTCAATCCCTTCTAGATAAGAAAGGCAGAGAAGAAAATGGATTGTTTTTGGCAGAGGGAATTAATCTTTTAAAAGATATGCCTAATGATGTGGTAGTGAAGTATATATTCGCTACTGCAGACAGAGAGGAAGAAGCAACAAGTATCGCTCAAAGGTTTAGCTCAGTTAAAGAGTATCAAGTAACAGAACAAATCATAGAGAAGATAACAGATACTAAAACACCATATGGTATAGTTGCTGTTTGTGAGAAAAGAAATAATGCTTTTTCACTTCCAAAGGGGAATGCTCTTATCTTAGATAAGGTATCAGATGCAGGAAACTTAGGAACAATAATTAGAACAGCAGCAGCCGCAGGTTTTGAAGATTTATATTTATATAATTGTGTAGATGTTTATTCTCCAAAGGTTATAAGATCAACTCTAGGTGGAATCTTTAGACTAAGAATATATAATGTAACACTAGAACAAGCACTAGAGGTTGCTAAAAAGACCAAGAGTATTTGTTTAGACATGAGTGGAGACAATATTCTAGAAGAGAAGCAAGTTGCACCTGTAACACTTATAATGGGTTCCGAAGCTCACGGCATATCTAAAGAGATTAGAGAAAACGTAGCAAAAACAATTTCCATACCAATGAAAAATAATATTGAATCACTAAACGTTTCTATAGCAGCAGCTATTGCAATGTATAGTGTAAGAGAGGGTTAATATGAGTGGACATTCAAAATGGCATAACATAGCACAAAAGAAAGGTAAAGCAGACGCAGCACGTGCCAACGTATTCACAAAAATTGGTCGTGAAATAGCAATTGCAGTTAAGAATGGTGGAGCAGATCCAGCATCAAATAGTGAACTTCGTAATGTTATTGCTAAAGCAAAAGCAAACAATATGCCTAATGATAACATTAATCGTAGCATTAAGAAGGCATCTGGTGAATTAGGTTCAATTAACTATGAAGAAAACACTTATGAAGGATACGGAGTAGGTGGAGTTGCATGTATCGTTGAAACATTAACAGACAACAAGAACAGAACAGCTGGTGATGTAAGACATGCATTCGATAAATTTGGTGGATCTTTAGGAAACTCAGGTTGTGTATCTTATATGTTCCATAAGAAAGGTGAAATCGTTATCGCAAAATGTGATATCGAAGAAGATGACTTAATGATGGCAGTTATGGATGCTGGTGCAGAAGATATGAATTCAGATGATGATGAAGTATATATCGTTTATACCGCACCTGGTGATTTCGCAACAGTTAGAGAAGCATTCGAAAACGCAGGAATCAAGATGATTTCAGCAGAAGTAACAATGATTCCAGATTCAATGGCACATCCAGATGAACATCAACAAGAAACACTTTTGAAGATGATAGATATTCTCGAAGAAAATGATGACGTACAAAACGTATATCACAATGCAGAGATTACTATTGGTGATGACGAAGACTAATTAAAACTTAAAAGATTATTAAACTCCAGTGTAGAAATGCATTGGAGTTTTTTTAAATTATTGATATAATTAATTATCTCAAAAAGGAGAAAGACAAAATGACAAACTATCAAGTATATAAGAAGACATTATCATTCTCATTGGTTTTATTCTGTATAGATGTCCTAAGTCTTGTTGTTGTTGCTGGTTTAGCAGTTGTAGGATTCTTTGCATTGGATAAGTCAACAGATAAGGCAATCATTGGTTTAATAATTGGTCTTATAGTAGGTATTATTATTTCAGTTGTTATAAAGATATTTATAACAAATAGAGTTAAAGCTGGACAAATTGGCATGATGGCAAAAGGTGTCACAGATGATGAATTGCCAGATGCACCATTCAAAGCAGGATTAGAAGAAGTTAAGGGAAGATTTGGAAAACTCACAGCATTCTTCTTTGTCATTAATGCAATAAAGGGTGTCTTTAGACAAATTGGTAGAACATTCACACGTTTTGGCCAAGCAGTTGGTGGAGATGTTGGTGGTGGAATTATGTCAGCAATAGACTCAGCAATTCAAACTGTTATTAGTTATCTTGCAGATTGTTGTTTAGGTTGGGTTATGTACAACAAGAACACAGGAACAGCAAGGGCAGCATGTGAAGGCGCAGCAATATTCTTTAAGCATGGAAAGACATTAGTTCGTAACATAGGAAGAATCTTCATAATTAGTTTTATATCACTTGTAATTATTGGCGGAGCATTCTTTGGTATCGCATACGGATTATTCCAACTCAATCCAGACCTCTTTGCACCTTTGGCAAATGAAATAGCAGAAGCAGCAGCAAGAGGTGAAAGCTCAAATCCAGAATGGTTAACAGTACCAGGAAACCTTGCTCTAATTATTGCAGCAGTTATTGGATTGGTAATGTATGGTGTTATTCATTCCGTATTTATACGTCCATTTATCTTGGTTGGTGTACTACGCAACTTCATGGCAGAGGGTATTAAAGAAAAACCAACAGAACAAGATTTTGCTATTTTAGATGGCAAGTCTGCTAAATTTGCTAAGTTACATAGCGAGGCATAAATACATATAATTAAAAACATAAAATTGGCTTAGGTTTTCCTGGGCCATTTTTTTTATTGCAATTAAATCTTCAAAAAGATTATAATTAGCAATAAGGAAGTGAAAATATGATAGACGTTGAATTAATTTGTAAGAAAACAAAACAAGCATCATACCAATTAGCAGGTATGAGCACAGAAAAAAAGAATGCTATCCTAAATGAGATAGTTTCTCTTTTAAGCAACAAAGATTACATTGCAGCTCTTAAAGAAGAAAACAAGAAAGACATTAAGATTGCAACAGAAGCTGGCAGAGATGAAACATTCTTAGACAGATTAACCCTTACGGATGCTCGTATAGAACTTATGGCAGAGGGTGTACGCCAAATCGTTGCACTTCCAGATCCTGTTGGAGAAGTTGTGGAAGATAGAACTTTAGAAAACGGATTAAATATAACAAGAGTTAGAGCACCTCTCGGTGTTGTTGGAATTATATATGAAGCAAGACCAAATGTAACAATAGATGCAGCTGCACTTTGTTTAAAGTCTGGTAATGGTGTTGTATTAAGAGGAAGTAGAGAATCCTTAAATAGCAATAGAGCATTATATAAGCTTATGGCTAAGGCAATAGAGAACGTTGGAGAGAATCCAGATGTCATCGGTTTCATAGATTCTCCAGATAGAGAAGCAGGCGGAATAATGTTACACCAAGGAGATAGCATAGACGTTGTTATTCCAAGAGGTGGAGAAGGATTAAAACATTATGTTTTAGATAATGCTGTAATGCCAGTTATTGCTAGTGCTGGTGGAAACTGCCACGTATACGTAGAAAAGAGTGCTGATTTAGATATGGCAACAAAGATTGTTATAAATGCTAAGGTTCAAAGACCACACGTATGTAATGCGGCAGAACATTTAATAGTAGATGAAGCAATTGCTAAATCATATTTACCAGTTATTTATGATGAACTTAAAAAATTCAATGTTGAAATTCTTGGAGATAAAAAAGCTTGTGAAATATTAAAAGATATTCCACTTGCAACAGATGTAGATTTTGATACCGAGTTCTTAGCATACAAGATTACTTTTGCAGTAGTTAGTGGAGTTAAGGAAGCAGTAGATATGATTAACAAATACAGCACAAAACATTCTGAAGCTATTATTACAAATAATAGAGAAGCAGAAGATTATTTCACAAAGTATGTAGATGCAGCAGCAGTATATGTTAATGCTTCAACAAGATTCACAGATGGCTTTGAGTTTGGACTTGGCGCGGAGATGGGAATTAGTACACAAAAACTACATGTAAGAGGTCCTGTAGCATTAAAAGAACTTACAAGTGTTAAGTATGTAGTATACGGAAACGGACAAGTTAGAAAGTAATATGAAGAGAATATATTTAGATCATGCAGCTACAACGCCACTCTGCAAGGAAGCATTAGACGCAATGCAACCTTATATGACAGAGTATTTTGCTAATGCAGACTCCACACATTTTCTTGGACAAGAAAGTGGAAATGCAGTACTTAGTGCAAGAGATACAATAGCAAAATGTGTAGGTGCAAAATCTAGTGAGATATATTTTACAGCAAGTGGTTCTGAAGCAGACAGTTGGGCTTTAAAAGGAGTTGCTTTTGCTAATAAGCAAAAAGGTAAGCATATTATAACAACTGAGATAGAGCATCCAGCAGTATTTAATGCTTGTGAATGGCTTAAAAAAGAAGGTTTTGATATAACTTATTTAAAGGTTAATAAAGATGGTTTGATATCCTTAGAAGATTTAAAAAATGCCATTAGAAAAGATACCATTTTAATTAGTGTTATGTTTGCAAATAACGAGATTGGAACCATTGAGCCAATTAAAGAAATTTCCAAGATAGCACATGAGAATAATATCTTATTCCACACAGATGCAGTCCAAGCAACAGGAACTATTAAGTATGACGTAAAAGAATTAGGAGTAGACCTTCTTTCTATGTCTGCACATAAGTTCTACGGACCAAAAGGAATTGGTGCGCTATATGTTAAGGAAGGAGTTAAAATAGACTCTTTAATTAATGGTGGAGAGCAAGAGAGAGGAAAGAGAGGAGGAACAACTCCAGTTTATCTCACAGTTGGTATGGCAAAAGCTCTTGAAATAGCCACTAAAGATATAGAGAAAAACAATACATATATTAAGCAATTAAAAGAAAAATTAATACAAAGTATTAAAGATGAAGATATTTGCTTTAACGGAATTATAGATGGAGATAATGTATTGCCTGGGACTTTATCTGTATTATTTAAAAACACTTTGCCAGGTATAGTTCTTCACAATTTAGATATAGCAGGAGTGGAGGCATCTGCAGGATCTGCATGTGCAGCAGCTTCAGATAAACCATCTAGAACACTTCTTGGAATTGGACTTAGTGAAGAGGATTCAAAAAGAACTGTAAGATTTAGTATTGGAAAGGACAATACAGTTGAAGAAATAGATACAGTTATTAAATCCATTAAGAGTATTTTAGAGAGATTAAAAAAGGGGAATTAATATCCCCTTGCAATTTGTACCGAAGGTAAATCCCCGTATATAATTATTTTTTCATGTCTGTAAATAGAGAAGCCAGTTTCTTTTGCTTTATTCTTTCCGTTTGCTTCTACCCATTTAGCAGAGTCCATATCTTTTGCATAAATAATCCAGATTTCATGCTCATAAGTTACATTACCTTCATCATCTGTTGATGGATTTAGTGTGCCATAAAGCATTGTTCCAAGATTTGCTGGTGTATTGCCGTTTTCATCTGGTACATTCCAACCATCTGTTATGGCACAGTTTGTAATGTTTTTAACGGTATAACCTTCATCTTTAAGACGATTCTTAACATTCTTTTCTACTAATGTAGAACCGATACAAGAAGTCATGACTACGAGCATAACTACTAAAAACAATGATATTAAAACTGGCAATAATTTTTTCTTCATATAAAAATATTATATGAATTAACGGAAAGTGTCAAGAATTGTAAAAGAGTTTAGGTTTGACAAAGAAAAGTTATTTTATTATGATTTATACATAAAACGATTTTATGTATAGGAGATACATTTATGGCAGTATATTTTTGTGATACAGATTGTGAATTATGGCACACAACAGTTAAGGAACTTGGAATGGGTGTAATCCAAATGCCATACACAATAGATGGAGAAGAGTATCTTTACGATTTCGGTGAAAAGACAGACCTCAAAGCTTTCTTTAAAAAGATGGAAGCAGGATCAGTTGCAAGCACATCTGCACAAAATGAGGCATATTATACAAACTTATTTGAACCATACTTTGCAAAGGGAGAGGATATTCTTTATGTTTCTTTCTCAACAAAGATGTCTTCAACATTTAATTTCTTAGATTCAGCAATAGAGAGCTTAAAGGCAAAATATCCAAAAGTAAGATTTGAAAGATTTGATACACAAAGTATTTGCCTTGGTGCTGGTATCATAGTTGAACTTGGTGCAAGATTCTTTAATTCACACAATAAAGATATAGATGCAACTTTAAAATACTTAGAAGAAGTTAGGGCACATGCAGAGATATTATTCGTTGTTGAAAATCTCAAGTATTTAGCAAGAGGAGGAAGATTATCTCCAGCTAAAGCTGCAATTGGTAATTTCATGCAAGTTAAGCCAATTCTTTCTACAAGAGATGGTGAACTTAATGTTATAGCAAAACAAAACGGATCCAAGAAGGCAATGTCTTATGTTATAGACCAATTTGCAAGTACATATAAAGATTTTGATAATGCTCCAATATACGTTCTTGGCGCAGACTGTGACGAAGTTAGAGAAGAGATTGCTGTAAGAGTTAAGGCCATTGCTCCAAAAGCAAACATCGTTCAATTAGAAGTTGGTCCAGTCATTGGTGCTCACTGTGGTCCAAAGACATACGGACTCATTTATACAAAGAAATAAGAGTAAATGAAAAAAGGATTATTCCTATCCTTAATATTAATATTAACATTAGTGTTGCTTGTCGGATGTTCTTCGGCAAGCGATTTCTATGTATTTGGCACTACTTTAATGGTCAAGACAGAGGGGACACAAGGGAAGAAAATAGCTAAAGCTATATATAATGAATTGGATGGCTATGAATCCATTATTTCACCTGTTATAGAAGGAAGTGATTTATATAGAGTTAATAAAGCAGAGAAGGATGTTCCAGTTAGTGTATCAGATATGACATTGGAACTATATAAAATCTCTCTAGAAATGTATAACTTATCTTCTCATGTATTCAATCCTTCAGTATATCCAATAGTTAAGCTATGGGGATTCGATGCAGATACATTTATAGTCGCAGGACAAACTAAGCAACCTCCAACAGATGAACAAATTAATGCTCTTTTATATCTTACAGACTTAGAAAATATGTTTGTTGTAGACTATACAAACAAGACTATAACTAAGAAAGATTCAAAAGCAATGTTAGACTTTGGAGCAGTTGCAAAAGGGTATTCTTTAGGTAGACTTACTGGTATAGTAGGAGACAAAAAATCAATAGTAGACTTGGGTGGAAATATCATAGGATTTAACAAGGATTATACAGTTGGAATTAGAAGTCCAAGAGATACTGGATCTTCTGTTTTTGGTAAGTTTACTTTACATAGTGGAGAGAGTATTTCAACCTCTGGAGATTACCAAAGATACTATGAATATAATGGTACAAGATACCACCACATTTTAGATCCAAATACAGGTAAGCCAGCAAATAAAAATATCATTTCTGTATCCATAATTTCAAACAAAATAGAAGGCGTTCAAAATGGAAATAGTGCGGCATATATAGATGCTATTTCAACAGCTGTTTTTGTACTTGGAAAAGATGCAGGAAAAGAGCTTATAAATACATTAAAAGTTAAAGCAGTTATTATATATTCAGACCTTACATATGATGTTTGTGGAGACCTAGATTTCGTTAGATTATGAGCAGTGAAAAGGTTAAAAACATGTTTAAGACTTTATTTAAAAAGGGTGATTTAATACTCATCTTTATTTTGATTTTAGCCGTAGCTCTTACAGTTTATTTATCCCACACAAATAACGCAAATGACGTTTGTATATACATAAATGGTACTTTAAAGTATACATATGCGATAACATCAGATGTTAAGATAGATTTGAATACAGATGGAATAGACATGCAAATTGTAATAAAAGATGGCAAGGTTTATGTAGAGCATAGCGATTGCAAGGAGCAGCTTTGTGTACACCAGACACCAATCACAAAAGATGGTGGTTCTATAGTATGTCTACCTAATAGAGTTGTGATAAGAGTTGAGAATAGGGAGATAGATGCAGTATCATGAAAAAAATAGATAGAAAAACAGCTATTAGAAAGCTTACATTTAGTGCCTTATTCCTTGCTCTAGCATTGATAGTTTCTGTGCTTGAAAATATGTTGCCACCACTCATTCCAATTATGCCTTATGCAAAGATTGGATTAAGCAATATTATTCTATTAATGTGCTTCCTTCTAGTGGGCATTTGGGAAGGCTATATTGTACTTGTTATTAAGTGTGTGCTTGCTTCTGTCTTTGCGGCAAATATGGGAAGTTTAATGTGGTCTCTACCAGCAGCCTTAGTTGCATATTCAATTATGGTTGGATTGTACTATTGCAAGATCTTCTCAACAACAGCTCTTTCTATTGCTGGAGGTGTAATACACAACGTTGTTCAAATGCTGGTTGCATGGATAATTGTTGGAAAGGGTGTATTAACATTCTTACCATATATGATTATCGCAGGCGCACTCGCAGGACTAGTAACTGGTATCATTTGTCACTTCATAGTTGAGACACTAAAAGAGAAAGTAAATCCCAATCTAAAAGAGGTAAAAGAAAAGCACGAATAACTCGTGCTAATTTTTTTATTAAGTGTTTTTGTTGTTAAGCAAAGGATGCAAAGTTTGGAAGTACCGTGTAGAATAACCATCCAATTATTGTGAATCCAAATGATAAGAAGAATAAGATAACTCCGAGCCCCATCATCAATCGGCCAAGCCATACCTTTCCATTTGCACAGAATGCAGCCATTAATGTGGATACTAGCAATCCAGCAGATGCGCCAAGGAATAACCAACGAATAACAGATAGAGGAGAGTCTCCTTGAACTGAGAGCGTCATAGATGGAACAAACGAATAAAGCATTGCTACAACAAATACAGCAATAGAAGCAACCCATAGTACTAATGCAATTAAAAGACCTATAAATTGTCTTTGTCTTTTAGCCTTGAGTTGAGCCTCTTTTTCTTCCTTTCTTTCTTGTCTTTTTTCTGCCCTTGTCTTCTTACCCATAAAAGTTTCCTTAATTTTTGCTGATAAAATTATATATAATTTGGCATATAAAAGTCAATATAAACGGCATTGGCGGCACTTTTCAACAAACTTTAAAAGTTTGATATTTACACCAAGAGTCTAAATATGCTATAATCTTTGCTAGAAAATAAAAACCAAATTTGGGGGATTTATAATGAAAAAAGAAATTTTTAAAAGTTTTGATGGAACAGAATTAGTTTGCCAATTATGGGATGAAGTAGAAGCACCAAAGGGAGTTGTACAACTTTCACATGGTATGGCAGAACATATTGAAAGATATGATGCATTTGCTCAATATCTCAACAAAAATGGATTTATCGTATTTGGAGATAACCATAGAGCACATGGTGAAACAGCAGGGGATCATGTTGGATATCAAGATGGAAACATTTTTGAAGATACAGCACAAGACTTAATCGCAATTACAAAGATGTTAAAAGAAAAATACAATTTACCAGTTGTATTACTTGGACATAGTTATGGTAGTTTCTTAAGCCAACGTTACCTTGAATTAAATGGGGATGCAGTAGGTGTTATACTTTCAGGTTCAGCAAAGATGTCTGGAATACTTCCAGCAGTTGGAAAGATGGTTGCAAATATCATCTATTCAGAAGACAATGCTAAAGAACCAGGAAAAACAATGGATAAACTTTCCTTTGGTAGCTACAATAAACCATTTAAAGCAGATGGTGAATTTGCATGGTTAAGCAGAGACTTAGAGAACAACAAGAAATATGTTGCAGACCCACTTAGCGGTATGGTAATGTCTAATGCATTCTTCAAGTACTTCATGGATGGACTTGCAAATATGTATAAGAAAGAAAATCTTGCACTTGTAAAGAAAGATGCAAAGATTAGAATCTTCTCTGGAGACAAAGATCCAGTTGGTTCAAATGGTAAATCTCCAGTTGCATTATGTGATATGTACAAAGGACTTGGCATTGCAGATGTTAAGGTAAAATTATATCCAGATGCAAGACATGAAATCCTTAATGAAATCAATAAGGAAGAAGTCTATAAAGATATGCTAGATGCAATCAATTATTTCTTAGCATAGTTTGATAAAATTTACAATATTTCCCACCCTGATTACACCACGTAGTTAGGGTGGTTTTTTCTATATTCTAAGCACTTAAATTTAAAATTGTGAAAACGAGTGAAATACACTAGTCCTTGTGGTATGTACAAAAAATAGTACAACAAATTGTGTTAAACCCCTTTTATTTCTCCTATATGTGTGGTATAATTATTTTATAATTATTTTTTAATATAGGAAGTAAGCATGGCGAAGACAGAGTACAGTGCAAAAAACATCGAAATTCTAGAGGGATTAGATGCAGTAAGAAAGCGTCCTGGTATGTACATTGGTACTACAGGCGTTAAAGGATTACACCATATTCTTTGGGAGATCGTAGACAACTGTGTAGACGAAGTTGCAAACGGTTTCGGAGATACTATTCGTATTGAGTTGCTAGATAATAATGTGGCCAGAGTTTCAGACAATGGAAGAGGTATTCCAGTAGACAAACACCCAAAGCTAAAGATAAGTGGTGTTGAGGTAGTTTTTACGCAATTACACGCAGGTGCAAAGTTCAATAATAATGAATACACATTCTCCGGTGGATTACATGGAGTTGGTGCATCTGTTACTAATGCATTAAGTGAATGGTTGAATGTAGAAGTCAAGAAAGATGGAATCATATATAAAGCAGAGTTCCATTCATACCCACTTGCTAGTGGAAAGATTAAGTCTGGACAAACAAAGACTCCTTTAACAGCAATTGGTAAAACAAAAGACAGAGGAACAACAGTTACATTCAAGCCAGATGAAAGAGTATTTGGAAAAGAAAGATTTAATTTTGATACCATTGCAGAAAGAGTTAGAGAAACGGCATATTTAAATAGAGGAATTACTATAATAGTAAAGGATCTCAGAATGCCATTAGATGGTGGTACAGAAAGAGAAGAAACATTTAGATTTGCTGGTGGTATTGCAGACTATGTTCAATACTTAAATGAAGGAAAGCAAGTTCTATATGACAAGCCATTATATATAGAGGCAATTGAGGATAAGTTCCAAGTTGCAGTTGCTATCCAACACACAACAGCATATGCTGAAAGCATATATTCATATGTTAACAATATTCCAACTCCAGAAGGTGGTACTCATGAAGTAGGATTTAAGAGTGCACTTACAAAAGTATTCAATGACTATGCTAGAGACAATAAATTATTAAAAGAAAAACAAGACAACTTACTTGGAGATGACTACAGAGAAGGTATTGTTGCTGTTATCACAGTTAAGATGCAAGATGTTCAATTTGAAGGACAAACAAAGACCAAACTTGGTAATCCAGAAGCAAGAACAAAGGTAGAAAGTATTGTAACATCCAAGTTGTCTGAATTAATAAATTCAAGAGGATTCAAATCCACAGCAGAAAAGATAATCCAAAAGGCTATTGGCGCAGCAAAGACCAGAGAGGCTGCAAAGAAAGCAAAAGACTTAAGCAGACAACAAAACAAACTTAATGGTCTTAATTTGGTTGGTAAACTAGCTGCTTGTTCGGGAAAGAACTATGCAATAAACGAATTATTCATCGTTGAAGGACGAAGCGCAGGTGGTAGTGCAAAGAATGCTAGAGATAGATCTTTCCAAGCAATATTACCTTTAAGAGGTAAGCCACTTAATGTAGAAAAAGCACCACTCGACAGCATTCTAAAGAATGAAGAAATCTCAACAATTATTGCTGCATTAGGTACTGGTATTGAACCTAAGTTTGAGATAGCAGATTTGAAGTTTGATAAAGTTATTATTCTTGCAGACGCAGATGATGATGGTGCACACATTAGAGCACTACTTATGACATTCTTCTTTAGATATA
>CAMVBZ010000027.1 GCA_947165815.1 uncultured Clostridia bacterium | reverse complement strand
CTCCTTTAAAGAGATTCTATTATTATATTACTCTATTTTAATTAAAAATTAAAGACCGTATTTTTTATTTCTAATAAATATGTAAAATAGCAGTAAAATGTAATGATATATATCCATACATTCCTGGGAAGGCTTTTTCATAATTTTCTTCAAAATTTAGTATTTGTTCTTTTGTCCAAAGTCCTAATATAATTTGTGGGATATTACTATCCTCTCCTTCACCATATATTATTTGAGTTTTCCCTAAAGGTAACAAATCTGCCTTATAATATGCCATACAAAGATTATATGAATCCTCAATTTGTTTTATAACATCTTCATCTGGCAAATGTGATTTCATTTTTGAATTAATACTCCAATAAGCACAGGTAAATTCAACCCAATAGTAAAGACTTGGAATATTCTCTGCCAATTTCTCTTTTATAGCTGGAGACACAACGCTATATTCATAATTATCAGAAGTCTTGATATTTAGTGGAATTTTTTGTTCAGGATAATCATATTTCCAAGTATCATCTTTTATGTCATATTCAGACAAACCATCATGTGCAATATTAGAACCAAAGACATCTTTCAAAATTTCAACATCTGTTTTTTCATATTTGTTCTCTTTTATTGTATAAAAACATCCAAGACCAATAGATAATACTATTGTAGATGCTATTAGTATCGAAAAAATAATAAATGCTATCTTCTTCATAATTTCCCCCGTATTTTAGTCGTACATTTTTTTATTCTAATTCATATGCGTAGCATTTGTCATATATATATACAATCCATGATGGTTGTCTTATTTGTTTAAGCAATTAAAAAGAATGGGAAATAAAAAAGTGGCTGGAAAACCAACCACCTTTTATGCATTTTATTAAGTTAGCTAAATTACTTAAGTTCAACTGTTGCGCCAGCTTCTTTAAGTTCTGCTGCGAGTTTTTCTGCGTCTGCTTTAGCAATTCCTTCTTTAACTGCCTTTGGTGCACCTTCAACAAGTGCTTTTGCATCCATAAGTGATAATTCTGTTGCTGCTTTAACAACTTTGATAACTGCAACTTTCTTAGATGCATCTGCGAGTCCTGTTAATACTACATCAAATTCTGTCTTTTCTTCAGCTGCTGCTGCTGGAGCTGCTGCACCGCCTGCTGCTGGAGCTGCTGCTACTGCTACTGGAGCTGCTGCGCTAACACCGAATTCCTCTTCGATTGCTTTTACTAATTGATTAAGTTCGACAACTGTCATTCCCTTAATTTCTTCTAACATTTTGTTGATATCTGCCATGGTTCTATCCTCCAAATAATTTTTCTTCTTTTAATTATGCTTTTTGTTCTGCGACTTTGTTAAGCGCAATTGCTAGACCTGCAACGATTTGATTGAGTGATCCTGCGAGTCCTGTGATAGGTGCTTGTAATGCACCGAGTAATGTTGCGAGTATAACTTCTCTTGATGGTAAGTCTGCTAATTGTTTTATACCTTCGATGTCTATGTAGCTTCCTTCTAATAATCCGCACTTGATTTCCATCTTATTGAGCTCTTTAATTTTAGCTTGTAAGATTTTTGCAGGTGCAACTGGATCCTTATCTGAGAAAGCAATAGCTGTTGGTCCATTGAGAGCTTCATCAAAATCAGTATATCCAAGCTCATTGAAAGCACGCTTTGCTAAACGATTCTTATATACTGTGTAATTAACACCAGCTTCACGCATTGCTTTTCTTAATGCTGTGTCTTGTGCAACTGTTAATCCAGAATAATTAATAAGAACTACGCTCTTTGCATTGCTAATCTTAGATTTGATTTCTTCGACTTGCTCGGCTTTCTGCTTTAATATTTCTGTAGATGCCATTATTTGCCTCCTTAATAAAATTTGACGCCTTTTTCCGAATAAGAGAAAAGACGTCAATCTAATAATAATCTGATTAAGTGTCTGTCCTCGGCAAGCTCTTTCGAATTATGTTTTGCAACACTTGCTGTCTTCGGAATATTTGTGTGGTTATTTTAATTAACCAATGCAATGTTTGTCAACCAAAAAAACTTGATTGACAAAACATTTTTAATTATTGTTGTGCCTTTGTAGTTACTCTAACACTTGGGCCCATTGTTGAAGTTAAATAAATGCTCTTCAAATATGTTCCCTTTGCTGCTGTTGGCTTTGCTTTAATTAAAGCATCGATAAGTGTGTTGTAGTTTTCTGTTAACTTCTCTACACCAAAGGATTTCTTTCCAATGATACAGTGAACGATAGCTTGTTTGTCTACACGATATTCAACTTTACCAGCTTTAATTTCTTTGATTGCTTTGTCAATATCCATTGCAACTGTTCCGCTCTTTGGACTTGGCATTAAGCCTTTTGGTCCTAAAACTTTACCTAATCTACCAACTTGTCCCATCATGTCTGGGGTTGTTACGATTACGTCATAATCGAACCAGTTTTCAGATTGAATCTTTTGAACCATTTCTTCAGAACCTACAAAATCTGCACCTGCTGCTTTTGCGATGTCGATCTTGTCTGCCTTAACGATTGCTAAAACTCTAACTGATCTACCTGTTCCGTTTGGGAGAACTACTACACCACGAACTTGTTGGTCTGCGTGACGTGGGTCTACACCAAGACGTGCATGGATTTCGATTGTTTCATCAAATTTTGCTTTTGCTGTTTCTAATACTAAAGCAAGAGCATCTGCTACTTCATATGTTTTTCCAGCTTCGATTAACTTAGCTGATTCGATATAATTCTTACCTCTTTTCATCTTATTAATCCTCCACTGTTATTCCCATACTACGGGCTGTTCCTGCTATCATACTCATTGCAGCTTCTAATGAACCTGCGTTGAGGTCTGGCATTTTAATTTGTGCTATTTCTTTACATTGTTCTTTTGTTATCTTACCAACTTTTTGCTTGTTTGGTACACCGGATGCCTTCTCGAGTCCTGCTGCCTTTAAAATAAGAACTGGCGCAGGTGGTGTCTTCATAATGAATGTGAAGGAACGGTCTGCATAAATTGTAATGATAACTGGAATAATCATTCCTGCTTGTTTTTCTGTCTTTGCGTTAAAGTCTTTAACGAAAGCAGCGATATTAATACCTTGTGGTCCTAATGAAGATCCAACTGGTGGTCCTGGGGTTGCTTTCCCTGCAGGTAACTGTAGTTTAACTACAGCATTAATCTTTTTAGCCATACTATCCTCCTAATGACTAACGGCGGTCTGTTGAGCACGAATGTGCACTCTCCCGCTTGTTATTTTCTCTTTTCTACTTGTGTAAAATCGATTTCTACTGGTGTCTCACGACCAAACATTGATACGATGACTTTGATCTTTTCATGTTCTGAATCGATACTATCAACACTACCAATGAATCCTGTTAATGCACCAGAAATGATTTCAACGTTATCTCCAACTTTAATATTAAAGTCTTCGAGTTTGATTGTTTCGAGTCCGTTTCTCTTAACCTCTTCTGGGGTTAATGGTTGTGGTCTACCTTGTGGGCCTACGAAACCTGTTACTCCTTCTGTTTGTGTGACCAAGTACCAAATTGGGTTACTATAGATCATCTTAATGAAAACATAGGATGGGAAAAGTTTGCGTGTTACTTGCTTACGTTTTCCATTCTTATCTTCTACTGTTTCTTCTTCTGTAAGAACTTTGATATCGAAGATTTGATCTTGCAAACCATTGTTTTCTACCTTGTTGCGAATATTCTTCTCAACACTATTCTCATATCCGGAATATGTATGAATTATATACCATAATGGTTGTTGACCTTTTTCCATTCCTATTCCTCCGAGTTAATTAGATAAATAATGTTGCCCATTGTCCATTAACTAGCAAGCTAAGAAGTCCTGCTAATACATAGTCAATAGCGAATAATAATACGAAGAATACTACTACAACAACGACTACCACAGATGTGTTTTTGGCAACATCTTTTGGTGTTGGCCAAGTTACCTTCTTTAATTCAGAGAATAAACTTCTGAACCATGCGCCAACTCTCTTGAAGAAACTTTCTTTCTTCTTTCCTTGGTCTGACTTAGAAGGTGTTTTCTTTCCTTTTGCCTTTGGAGCGTTGTTTTTGTCTTCTACATTAACTGCAGCAACCTCAGTTTGAACGTTTTCTTGTTCAACTGGTGCAACTTCTCCATTGACATTTGTGGTTTTCTTCTTTGCCATAATTATCCCCTCCTTGGGTATTAATTACTTAGATTCTTTGTGTACAGTATGCTTCTTGCAGAATGGACAATATTTCTTTATCTCAATACGGTCTGTATTCTTCTGCTTGTTCTTAGAAGACATATAATTACGTTGCTTGCATTCTTGACATGCAAGAGTAATTTTTATTCTTGTTTCCTTGGATTTGGTTGCCATTTAAGCACCTCCCTTTTGTTACCGTGTTTTCCATATGAAGCCCTAGTGCGATGGGTAAAATTCCACCGCACTGGAACCTATATTTTTTGAAAGAACACTAATTATTCAATAATTTTTGTTACAACACCAGAACCAACTGTTCTTCCGCCTTCACGAATAGCGAAACGAAGTCCTTCTTCGATAGCGATTGGTGTGATGAGCTTAATTGTCATCTTGATGTTGTCGCCTGGTACTACCATTTCAACACCCTCTGGGAGTGTTAATGTACCTGTAACGTCAGTTGTTCTGAAGTAGAATTGTGGTCTGTATCCATTGAAGAATGGAGTATGACGTCCACCTTCTTCTTTCTTAAGAACGTAAACTTGTCCTTCGAAATGTGTGTGTGGATGAATTGAACCTGGTTTTGCAAGAACTTGTCCACGTTCGATTTCGTCACGGTTAATACCTCTTAAGAGAACACCGATGTTGTCGCCGCCTTGTGCGAAGTCAAGGAGCTTACGGAACATTTCGATACCTGTTGCTACTGTTTCTTTCTTTTCATCGGATAATCCAACGATTTCAACCTTGTCGTTGAGCTTTAAGATACCTCTTTCTACTCTACCTGTTGCAACTGTTCCACGACCTGTGATTGTGAAAACGTCTTCAACTGGCATTAAGAATGGCTTATCTGTGTCACGAACTGGATCTGGGAAGTATGCGTCACATGCATCAAGTAATTCTTGGATTGGCTTAAATGCTGGGCTGTCCCAATCTCCTGCTAAACCTGCTTCCATAGCCTTTAATGCAGAACCACGGATAATAGGTGTTGTGTCGCCTGGGAATTGATATTCCTTGAGGAGGTCTCTTACTTCTTCTTCTACTAAATCGAGAAGTTCTGGATCATCAACTTGGTCTGTCTTGTTTAAGAAGACGATGATGTATGGAACACCTACTTGACGAGCGAGAAGGATGTGCTCACGTGTTTGTGGCATTGGACCATCTGTTGCTGCTACTACGAGGATAGCACCGTCCATTTGTGCTGCACCTGTAATCATGTTCTTAACATAGTCAGCGTGTCCTGGGCAGTCTACGTGTGCGTAGTGACGTTTTTCTGTTTGGTACTCAACGTGTGCTGTGTTGATTGTGATTCCTCTTGCCTTTTCTTCTGGGGCTTTGTCGATTTCATCATACTTCATGGTTTGTGCTAAACCCTTGTGAGCAGAATACATTGTGATAGCTGCTGTAAGTGTTGTTTTACCATGGTCAACGTGGCCGATTGTACCGATGTTGATGTGTGTTTTGTTTCTTTCAAACTTAGCTTTTGCCATAATTTTCAACTCCTTTTTTTAAATTGAAATTTTTTATTTTTTTGTTTTTTTATATATATGCGTGTGCATGTATATCTAATTAGTATTTGCGCATATGCGACTTAGAATCTTGCAGTTATTTTATCTGCGATTGCTTTTGGAACTTGCTCATAATGATCAAATTGCATTGTTGAAGTTCCTCTTCCTTGTGTTAATGTTCTTAAATCCTTTGTGTATCCGAACATCTCTCCAAGTGGTGCTTCTGCTTCGATGACATTTGTACCATTTCTGATTTCTTGTCCCTTTACAGAACCTCTCTTACTTACCATGTGACTCATAATAGCACCAACATATTCTGGTGGGGTTACTATTTCCACATGCATGATTGGTTCGAGCAATACTGGCTTTGCAAGTTCTGCTGCTTTTTTGAATGCGAGTGAACCGCAAACTTCGAATGCATTTTCTGAAGAGTCTACTTCGTGTGTGCTACCATCTAGCACTTCAACTTTGAAGTCTACAGCCTCATATCCTGCTATTATACCAGATTTTGCTGCCTCTTGAATACCTAAATCTAAAGCTTTCATATATTCTTTTGGAATAACTCCACCTTTAGTATGGTCTTCAAACAGGTATCCGCCCTTATGTGGTTCAATGGTAATAACACAATGTGCATATTGTCCTTTGCCACCATTTTGACGGACGAACTTCTCTTCGGCTGTTGCTTTTGCTGTTATTGTCTCACGGTAACTTACCTGTGGACGACCTACATTAGCTTCAACCTTGAACTCACGGAACATACGTTCAACGATAACTTCTAAGTGCAATTCACCCATTCCAGCTAGGATTATTTGTCCTGTCTCTTTGTCTGTATAAGACTTGAATGTTGGGTCCTCTTCACCTAAACGTTGTATTGCTGTTACCATACGTTCTTGTGAGGCTTTGGATTTAGGTTCGATTGCCACTTTGATAACAGGTTCTGGGAACTCGATGTTCTCAAGTATTATTTGATGTGATCTGTCACAAAGTGTGTCGCCTGTTGTGGATTTCTTCAATCCTACTATTGCGATAATCTCACCTGCTCCTGCTTCTTCAATGTCGATTCTTTCATCTGAGAACATTCTAACGATTCTTCCGATTCTTTCGTTCTCGTTCTTTCCGACATTGTATACCAAATCTCCAACTTTTACTTTGCCAGAATAAATTCTTACAAATTCAAGTTTTCCGATAAATTGGTCTGTGTTAACCTTGAATACTAATCCACAGAATGGTTCTTTATCATTTGCATTTCTGACTTCTTCTTTCTCTGTTCTTGGATTTGTACCAACTACTGCTGGGACGTCCAATGGAGATGGAAGGAAATCTATAATTGCATCTAATAACTCTTGAATTCCTTTGTTTTTGAAGGAGCTTCCACAAAGTACTGGGTGGATTTTTAATCCTATAGTTCCTTTACGGATTGCGGACTTGATTTCTGCTGTAGAAATATTGTCTATATCTCCATCGATTAGTTTCTCGGTTATTTCATCGCTGAATTCAGATATTGCATCTAGCATTACTTCTCTTGTAGCGAGAGCATCTGGTAATAGATCATTTGGTATATCCCTAATGTCCATATTGACACCGAGGTCTTCATCTGAGAAGTAAATTGCTTTCATCTCGATGAGGTCTATTACACCTTTAAATTCTCCCTCTTTGCCGATTGGTAGTTCTATTGCTACTGGGTTTGCGTTGAGTCTTTCCCTCATCATGGTTAAGACATTTTTGAAGTCTGCTCCATTAATATCCATCTTATTTACGTATGCGATGCGTGGTACATTATAAGTATTAGCTTGTCTCCATACGTTTTCAGATTGAGGTTCAACGCCACCTCTTGCACAGAACACTGCTACAGCACCATCTAAAACTCTTAAACTTCTTTCAACTTCTACTGTGAAGTCTACGTGTCCTGGAGTGTCTATGATTGTTATTTCATGACCTTTCCATGATGTTGTAACTGCAGCTGATGCAATGGTAATTCCTCTCTCTCTTTCTTGATCCATGGAATCCGTTACTGTATTGCCTGAATCAACGTTGCCAAGTCTTCTAATCTTTCCACTGTAGAACAATATACGTTCTGTTGTGGTAGTCTTGCCAGCGTCAATGTGAGCCATTATTCCGATATTTCTTAATTTATCGAGAGCAACGTTTCCCATAGAACTCCTATATTACCATCTGAAATGTGCGAATGCTTTGTTTGCTTCTGCAGCACGATGCATTTCGTCTTTTCTCTTGACTGCGCCACCTGTGAGGTTGCATGCATCTACTAATTCTCCAGCAAGTCTTTCTTGCATTGTTCTTTCTGAACGTTGTCTAGCATATAATACTAACCAACGAATTGCTAATGTTTGGCGACGTTCTGGTCTGATTTCCATTGGTACTTGGTATGTAGCACCACCTACACGTCTTGCCTTAACCTCTAAATTAGGTTTAACATTTTCCATAACTTTCTCTAAGAGATCCATTGGTTCCATAGAGAGTTTGGCTGTTGCTATATCTATTGCACCGTATACGATTTCTTCTGCTGTTCCCTTTTTACCATCTAACATAACTTGGTTAATGATTTTTGTAACCAATACGCTATTGTATTTGGAATCTGGAAGAACTTGTCTTTTAGGTACACCACTTCTTCTTGGCATTTTTATCCTCCTAAAAATGTTACACTACGAACATTCGAAAATTTTAATATTATTTGATTATTGCTTTGGGCGTTTTGCACCATACTTGCTTCTGGATTGGCAGCGTTTTGCAACACCTGCAGCATCCAATGCACCACGTATGATATGATAACGCACACCTGGTAAGTCCTTAACACGTCCGCCTCTTATGAGAACTACACTGTGTTCTTGTAAGTTGTGTCCGATGCCTGGGATGTAAACAGTACCTTCTTGTCCATTTACTAAACGTACTCTTGCGATCTTACGAAGAGCTGAGTTAGGTTTCTTTGGGGTAGTTGTTGTTACAGAAATACAAATACCTCTCTTTTGTGGACATTGATCCATGATAGGTGTCATGGATTTCTTTGCTTGCTGTTTTCTACCATTCTTTATCAATTGATTGATGGTTGGCATTATTGATCCTCCTTAAAGATTTCGAATGCGATATGCAACCCTACACTCGCACTATTTTGTTGATACTGTGCTTCCACCTTCTTGCTTTCCTCTCTAATAACTCCAGCATTTCGATACAACTCAATGAGTTTCTGCCTTCTGTTAAAAGTGATTATGTTTGCTTCCGGCTTCCGCGTCCATGGAAATAAAGACTTCACACCTTATCCCATTTCTATGAACACACTCTTAACTAGGTTTGGAATTTAACTTAGCTTCAGAGCCCTTCAGTCTTGCTACAGTTTTTAAACTCGAACTTTTGAAATTATTCTAATTTAAAAACACCTACTTTTCCGTAGGCGTGATAATAATAACAAGAGAAATAGGTATAAGTCAAACGAAAATTACAAAAATATTTAATAATATTTATATTAAGTATACGGCCCCTAGATATTGTGGTTTTATGTATTTATATGCCACTAGCAAAGAAATAACCCACAGCGATTTGCCGTGGGCTGATTTGCTTATTTATCATATTTTCCGTTGTCGTAATTCTCAATAATTTGCGTTGCAACCTTGAATCCTTTCTCCAAACATTCTGGATTTACAAGTTCTGGTTTGTCATGTCTTGTATGGTAATAAATTGGTAGATCATGATTCATTGCCGTAATTGCAACTGCGTCTAATCCTGCTTGTGAGAATGCTGCACTATCTGTTGCTCCAAGTGGTACTGAACCATTTGCAACGTGTTTAATTTCGAGTTCATCAAAAGCATCATTTACCATCTTTACAACTACGTCATCAGATTTAACAAATCCGTTTAAGTCTTTTGCGTTTGTCATAAAGTATTCGTCTTCACAAATTGTATCGAAAACAACTATCTTTGTTGGAATGCCATTTTTCTCATCTTCAAGGAGCTCTTTTGCGTGTAGTTTTGCCCATGCTTTTGAACCACGTAAACCACACTCTTCTGAACCTGCTAAAATGATACCAACTTCTGTGTTCTCTAAATCTACTTTTGCCTCTTTTAATGCCTTTAGAATAGCGATTGAGAGGTATGTTCCTGTTAAATTGTCATTTGCTCCAGGTACTACAACATTAGGATTTGAAAGGTCGTATAAAAGCACCCAAAGTGGTACAAAAAGTAAGGAAACTACAGATGGGATAAATGTGGTACTACCAACCGCCATAACACCTGCAAATACACCTGCTTTTGCCCAAATAATTGTTGTTGCTATGGATACACCAAAGAGATATAAAACACCAACTATTGAGAGTAAGAAATGAGCTATAAACCACTTCCCACCAAGGAATGAATTTACTGTCCATTCATATGCTGCATCTGTATGTCCTGTGAAGTATATTCTCCTCTTAACCTCACCTGTAGGTTTTTTAACTGCTGTAATTACATGAGATTGCTTCTTTGGCCACATAAAGTCTACGACTTGGAAATAACAAACGAATTCCAAAATCATAACTAACATTCCAACAACTATGAAAATAATTGAAAGAATTGGAAGTAAGAACGAACAAACTAGAGCTGCTAAAACTAATGAAACTGTGATATAAATCCAGCCCATAAAAGCACCTGGACGAACATCATAACTTTCTGTCTTTACTTCGTCTGCGTACTTTCCAACTGTCTCTGCCATGTATTCCATAGCCTTTGTTTCGCCTTTGCTACCAGAATCTCTTGCACCGAACTTTTTGACCACTGTTCCAATCTCTGTGCTAATAAAATCTGCTTGTTTGCTAGATAGGTTTTTTACATTATTCAAATCCATCTTGATACCCTCTAAAATAAACTAGAAATAATATTACTATTTTGCTTTGTAAAAGTCAATTTTAATGACTTTACAAAAACCTGCTTAAAATAAAAAATACCCGCTTAGAATAGCGAATATTTTAAGAAACTATTAGTGTAATTTTTATTTATTTTAGTGGTACCGTTGCTTTTGCATCCAAGGATAAAGGGCTCATTTCTTTCCCACTCTTAATAGCATAATATGCTTCTGCACCAATCATAGCAGCATTATCTGTGCAATATTTTAACTGTGGATAATAGATGTTGTATCCTTGTCCTTTAAGCGAATCAAAGCGAGATCTTAAGCATAAATTTGCAGATACACCACCAGCTATTGCTATATCTTTCACTCCTGTTCTTTTTGCAGCATTGAGTGTTGTATTGAATAGTTGTGTAACTGCTGCTTCTTGGAATGATGCTGCTACGTCCTCTCTAATCATTTCTTCGCCCTTTTGTTCAAGTTTATGTGCATAGTTAATAACGAATGTCTTAATGCCGGAGAACGAAAACCAGAGTTCGTCTTTATCTGTAAAAGATGGGCATGGCATTTCAATATTTGCCTTTCCTTGCTTTGCAAGTTTTTCTATTTCTGGTCCACCAGGATATGGAAGGGATAATACTCTTGCTACTTTATCAAATGCTTCACCGGCTGCATCATCTTTTGAAGATGCTAATGCTTCTATTTCGGTATAACTCTTTACATTAAGAACTGCCGTATGTCCACCGCTTGCAAGTAAACAAAGATATGGTGGCTTTAAATCCGTTCCTATATAATTTGCTGCTATATGTCCTCTAATATGCGAGATTCCGTATAATGGTTTGTTATATGCATATGCAAGTCCTTTTGCGTAATTCACTCCTACAAGGAGTGCACCAAGCAATCCTGCTCCGTATGTAACTGCTATTGCATCTATATTTTTTATGCTTAATCCAGATTTTTCTATGGTTTCATTAACTACAGTTTCAATAGCCATAGTATGGTTTCTACTTGCTATTTCTGGAACAACCCCACCAAATCTCTTGTGAATTTCTATTTGTGTTGCAATAGTAGAAGCTAAAACCTCTCTGCCATTTTTTACAATAGCACAAGCTGTTTCATCGCAACTAGACTCAATTGCAAGTACAACTATATCATTCTTTTCTTTTGGATCTACAGGATTATACATATTACTCCTCTATTGCGGATTTCTTTAGATATTCGTTTATGAAACCATCTAAATCTCCATCCATAACTGCTTGGATATTACCATTTTCGTAATCTGTTCTATGGTCCTTAACGAGAGTATATGGGCAGAATACATAACTTCTTATTTGGCTACCAAATTCGATTTTCTTTAATTGTCCAGAGATATTAGATGCCTCTGCTTGTCTTTCTGCTTCTCTTTTTTCTGCAAGTTTAGACTTAAGCATATTCATTGCCATTTCTTTATTTTGCATTTGGCTTCTTTCTACTTGGCAAGCAACTATGATTCCGGTTGGCAAGTGTGTTATACGAACAGCAGACTCTGTTTTGTTAACGTGTTGTCCGCCTGCCCCGGAACTTCTATATGTGTCTATTTTTAATTCTTCTGGACGAATTACTATGTCTGAATCATCTATGATTTGAGGCATAACTTCTAAAGAAGCAAAAGATGTATGTCTTCTCTTGTTGGCGTCAAAAGGAGAGATACGAACTAATCTATGTACACCCTTTTCAGATTTGAGATATCCGTATGCGTTTTCTCCCTCTACTAAAAAAGTTATACTTTTTAATCCTGCTTCTTCTCCGTCTAATTGGTCTAGTATTGTTAAAGACCAACCACAACGCTCTACATACCTCGAATACATCCTAAACAACATCTCGGTCCAGTCCATTGCTTCCGTGCCGCCTGCACCTGAATGAAGCGTTAAAATGGCATTTAGAGAATCATATTTGCCAGAAAGGAGTGTCTCTAAAGAAAGAGCTTCACATTTCTTCTTTAATTCTTTAATATGAGCCTCAACTTCTGCCTCGCTTTCTGCATCTTCTTCAAGAGATAACATATCTACCATTTCAATAGTAGATTGAAGGTCTTTTAGAGTACTTTCAAATTTAGCTAACTTTGCTTGTAATTGGTTTTGCTCTTTTGTTACCTTTGCAGCATTTTGAGCATCATTCCAAAAACCTTCTGCATTTTGCATTGCTTCAAGTTCTTTAATCCTTTCTCTTTTTTTCTCAGGATTAATTCCTGCATATGCATGAGTTAGCTCTTCTTGTATCTCTTTTAAATCGTTTTTTATGTTATAAAAGTCCATAATTATTTATATAGTTCTGGATGATATTCCTTACACTTACAGTTTTTGAATTTTAATCCACTTCCACATGGGCATGGATCATTTCTTCCAATTTCTTTTATTGAACTTCTCTTTGCTTGTTGTACACCAGCATGTTCTTCCTTTGGACGCTCTACTCTTACTCTAATTCCATGTAAGTTAAGCATTGTCATAGCTGCGCCAAATGGAGTCATCTTTAAGAGTGTGCTTGCTGTTTGTGAATGGATGCCTTCTACCATATCATCAAACATAGACCATCCTTCTTCTCTATATGATATAACTGGGTCTCTTTGTCCGTATCCACGAAGTCCAATACCATGTCTTAATGTATCCATATCATCAATATGAGTCATCCACTTGCTATCAACAGATGTTAATAATACAACTCTTTCAACTTCACCGAAGTCATATCCTTCTCCTGTTGTTGCGACTTGTTTAAGCCATGCAAGGTTTTCATCATCTCCGTGTCCTTGGTCTGCTATTGTCTTATAAATAACTTCCAATTGTTCTTTTGTGGATTTGATAATATTTTCATAAGACTCATTTGCACATTTCATAACTACATCTTTGAGTTTATAGATATCAAAACATTCTGCAAGTTTAGGTGTCATGAGGTTAGAACCCTTTGGAACCATCTTGCTTTCAAGAGAGTTATTAAATGCTTCGTAATCCCATTCGTTGTAATCTTGCTTGTAGTCTGCATAGTATCCAATAATTTCTTCGGATAAGTCATCCATCATTTCAAGAACTTGGTCATGGATATCCATTCCATCCAAAACTTCTCCTCTTTGCTTGTAGATGATTTCTCTTTGTGCATTCATAACATCGTCATAAGAAAGAACTTGTTTTCTAATAGAATAGTTTCTACCCTCTACTCTTCTTTGTGCACTTTCAATGAGTCTTGTTATTGTTCCAGATACTATTGGTTGGTCTTCTGGAATTTGCATTGTATTCATGATCATCTTTAATCTGTCTCCACCGAAGATTCTTGCTACATCATCATCACATGAAATGAAGAATTGTGTGCTACCTGGATCTCCTTGACGACCACTTCTACCTCTTAACTGGTTATCTATACGTCTTGAGTCATGTCTTTCTGTACCAATAATTCTAAGTCCACCTACAGCTAAAACTTGTTCTTTTTCTGCATCTGTTTGCTTTTTGAATTCCTCATATTGTTTATTGAAGTATTCTTTAGCTGCTAGGATATCTGTATTGGTTGTAGGAACGTATGAAGTTGCTGCTTCGATAATTTCCTTTGTATATCCATTAGATTCCATTCTAGCCTTTGCAGCGAACTCTGGATTACCACCAAGCATAATATCCGTACCACGACCAGCCATGTTTGTTGCAATTGTTACTGCACCATACTTACCAGCTTGTGCAACGATTTCAGCTTCCATCTTATGGTTCTTTGCATTTAATACGTTGTGTGGGATGTGCTTGTTTCTAAGCATTGTTGAGAGTTCTTCGGATTTTTCAACAGATACTGTACCAACAAGGATTGGTTGTCCTGTTGCATGTCTCTTTTCTATTTCTGCAATAATAGCATTAAGTTTTGCATCTCTTGTCTTGTAAATAACATCGTGTTCATCCAATCTCTTAGATGGTTTGTTTGGTGGAATAGTTACAACGTCTAATGAATAAATATCTCTAAATTCATCTTCTTCTGTCTTTGCTGTACCTGTCATACCAGACAATTTCTTGTACATTCTAAAGAAGTTTTGGAATGTAATTGTAGCAAGAGTCTTATTCTCATTCTTAATCATTACTCTTTCTTTTGCTTCAATAGCTTGATGCAATCCATCTGAGTAACGTCTACCAATCATTACACG
>CAMVBZ010000026.1 GCA_947165815.1 uncultured Clostridia bacterium | reverse complement strand
GAGATAAATTATGAATAACACAAAGTATATTTTTGTAACAGGCGGTGTAGTATCTGGATTAGGTAAGGGTATCGTAATGGCATCCTTAGGAAGATTATTAAAGGAAAGAGGATTAAAAGTAGCAGCTCAAAAGCTAGATCCATATATAAATGTAGACCCAGGAACAATGTCCCCATATCAACATGGAGAGGTTTTTGTAACAGAGGATGGCGCAGAAACAGACTTGGACTTAGGACACTATGAAAGATTCATAGACGAGGACTTAAACAAATATTCTAATCTTACAACGGGAAGAGTATATTGGAATGTCTTAACAAAGGAAAGAGCAGGAGAATATTTAGGAGAAACAGTACAAGTTATTCCACATATTACAAACGAAATTAAAAATTTTATTTTTAAAGTAGGAAAGAAGACTAATGCAGATGTAGTTTTAACAGAGATTGGTGGAACTATTGGAGATATTGAGTCTCAACCATTCCTAGAAGCAATTAGACAAGTATCTCGAGATGTTGGTAGAGGAAACTGTTTATATATTCATGTAACATTAGTCCCATACATTTCATCTTCTGGTGAGCAAAAATCCAAGCCAACGCAGCACTCTGTAAAAGAATTAAGAGCAGCAGGTATTTCTCCAGACATCATTGTAACAAGACAAGAATTAGAGATGGATGAAAGCACTAGAAGAAAGATAGCTATGTTCTGTGACGTTAAACCAGACTGTGTTATAGAAGACTTGAATGTAGACACCATATATGAAGCCCCTGTAATGCTAGAAAAGAGCAATTTCAGTGAAGTTGTGTGTAGAGAACTTGGATTATATACATCTAGACCAGATATGAGGAAGTGGCTAGATATGGTATATAGCATTAAAAATGCTACCCAAACAGTTAAGATTGCTTTGGTTGGCAAATATGTAAAGATGTATGACACGTATCTTTCTGTTGCAGAAGCTTTAAGACATGGTGGTATAGAGAACCATGTAAAGGTAGATATCGAATGGGTAGAGTCTGAGGATATCACAGATGAGACAGTAGAAAAATTACTCAAAGGTGCAGACGGAATAATTGTTCCAGGAGGATTTGGAGATAGAGGTATTGAAGGTATGATAGTTGCAGCAAAATATGCGAGAGAAAACAATATTCCATATTTCGGAATCTGCTTGGGAATGCAAATAGCAGTTATTGAATATGCAAGAAATGTTTTGGGATATAAAGATGCAAACTCCGGTGAATTTGCTCAAACAAAACATAATGTCATAGATTTAATGCCAGATCAGATGGGCAATATTCCTAAAGGTGGGACAATGAGACTTGGTGCCTATAAGTGTATGATTAAAGATGGAACACTTATGAAAAAATGCTATGGTCTTGAAGAAGTTATGGAAAGACATCGTCATCGTTATGAGTTCAATAATGACTTTAGAGATGAGATACAAAAGGCAGGAATGGATATTGTTGGAACATCTCCAACAGGAGACCTTGTAGAGGCTGTAGAGATACCAAAGAATGACTTCTATATTGGCGTACAATTCCACCCAGAATTTAAGTCTCGTCCAAATAAAGCACACCCAATATTTAGAGAGTTTATAAAAGCGGCAAAAGACAAAAAGTAGTAGTTTAAAAGTTAAATTTAAGTATTTTAACTTGTTATTGTGCAAATAGCGCAAGAATTTGGAGGATTATAAAAATGTGTACAATAATGGCATATAAAGGGACAAAAATCCCTAAGGATAGATTTATAAAAGGATTAGAAAAAACAATAACAAGAGGACCAGATGATACAAGAGTTATTGCATTTGGAGACATAATATTAGGCTTTCAAAGATTGTCTATTATGGGACTCACTCCAGAAGGAATGCAACCATTTGAATTAGATGGAGATTACGTAGTTTGTAATGGTGAGATATATTGTTTCCGTCCTCTTAAAGATGAAATGATAAAAGATGGATACAAGTTTGTGTCCGATAGTGATTGTGAAATTATACTCCCAATGTACAAAGAAAAAGGCGTTGAGATGTTTAAGGAACTAGACGCTGAATTTGCAATGGTTATTTATGATAAAGAGACAGATAGCCTTATAGCAGCAAGAGATCCTATAGGAATTAGACCATTGTTCTATGGCTATGATAAAGATGGAGGTATTTTATTTGCTTCCGAGGCCAAGAACCTTGTTGGCATAGTAGAAGAAGTTAAAGCTTTCCCTCCAGGACATTACTATAAAGATGGGAAGTTCGTTTGTTATAGAAACATTGTTGAAGTAAAAAAGACAACATATGGCACATTAGATGAAGTATGCAAGAACATCCATGATAAACTTGTAAAAGGCGTAGAAAAGAGGCTAGATTCAGATACTCCAGTTGGATTCTTACTCTCTGGAGGCTTGGATTCATCTCTAGTTTGTTCAATAGCAACAAAGTTGCTAGGTAAACCAATTAAAACATATGCAATTGGCATGAGTGAAGATGCAATAGACCTTAAATATGCTAAAGAAGTAGCAGATTATTTACATTCAGACCATACAGAAGTAATTATTAACAAAGACATAGTCTTAAAGAGTTTAGAAGAAGTCATTTCTATTCTAGGAACTTATGATATCACGACTATTAGAGCAAGTATGGGCATGTATCTAGTTTGTAAGGCAATTCATGAAAGAACAGATATTAGAGTTTTATTAACTGGTGAGATTTCAGACGAATTATTTGGATACAAATATACAGACTTTGCACCATCTGCAGATGAATTCCAAAAGGAAGCAGTTAAGAGAATAAGCGAGATTTATATGTATGATGTTCTTAGGGCAGATAGATGTATTTCTTCCAACAGCTTAGAGGCTAGAGTTCCATTTGGAGATTTGGATTTTGTAGAGTACGTTATGAGCATAGACCCACAAATGAAACTAAACACATATAACAAAGGCAAATATCTTTTAAGATATGCTTTCAAAGATGGAGACTATCTACCATATGATATTCTCATGAGAGAAAAAGCAGCATTTTCGGATGCAGTTGGACACTCCATGGTAAACTATTTGAAGGAATATGCAGAGGAATTATATTCAGATGAGGAATACAAGACTTTAAGAAAGAAGTATGATTTTGCAACACCATTCACAAAAGAAAGTTTGCTATATAGAGAGATATTTGAAAAATACTATCCTGGAGTAGCTAAAACAGTTAAAGATTTCTGGATGCCAAATAGAGAATGGGAAGGATGCAAAGATGCAAACGATCCATCTGCAAGAGTATTATCTAACTACGGAGATTCTGCAAAATAGATCTGCATATTAAATCCTCATATCTGCATATAAAATGGCAAAAAATATGCAAATATCTGCATATAATACTTGAACATCTGCATATAAAATGCTAAAATATATGCAAATATATAATAAAAGGTGCAGATATGAAGAGATTTAATTATATGTGGTTAAAAGATGCTATGATCCCAGCAAGGGTCAATAGTATGACAAACGTAATATATGCATTAAGACAAGAAGAAGAATCCAAAAAACAAATTTGTCCAGACGTATTTACCGAACTTCAAAAAATTGCAAAGGTGCAGTCTGTTAAGGCAAGTAATGCTATTGAAGGTATTATAACTACAGACAAAAGAATCGAGGCAATTGTTAATAGAAACGTTGAGCCTTTAAACCATTCAGAAAAAGAAATCGCTGGATATAAAGAAGCTTTAAATCTAGTTCATACACAGTATGAAAATATTTCCTTTAATGAAGAGACTGTTTTAAATCTCCATAGAATAATGTTGGAGCAAACAGAGTATGATTTAAAAGGTGTTTATAAAAAAGAAGACAACGTTATCTCAGAAAAGTATGAAGATGGAACAAGTAGGGTAAGATATGTTCCAACTAAAGCATCAGAGACAAAAGAAGCGATGGATCAAATGTTTCTGGCATATATGGAAGCACGAGATGAAGGAGAAATTAGTAATTTGCTACTAATACCTTGTGTGATTTTAGACTTTTTATGTATTCATCCATTCCAAGATGGCAATGGAAGAGTTTCAAGATTATTGTCTCTTTTATTAATGTATAAAGCCGGTTTTGATGTTGCCAAATATATTTCATTTGAAGAACAAATTAATAATGATAAAGGTAGCTATTATGATGCCTTAAAAGATTCTTCTGTTGGTTGGCATGATAACATAAATAACTATATGCCATTTATAGAGAATTTCTTGCTAAATCTTTATAGATGCTATAAAGAAATGGACAAAAGATTGGTTACAGTTAAGTCTGGAAAGGTAAGCAAGAATTCAAGAATAGAAAGTATTATTTTCTCTGCATTTTTACCTATATCAAAAGCTGAAATAAAAGACCTATTACCAGATGTTTCAATTACAACAATCGAAAAGGTTTTATCTGATTTAATGAAGGCGGGGAAGATCCAAAAAATAGGGAATGCTTCAAATACAAAATATTTAAAAAAATAAATTAATGACTATTTGCTAATTATCCATTATAATTAAGCAAATAAAAATAATGAGGTGAATTATGTTATTTACTAAAATGGAAGGTGCTGGTAACGATTATATCTACTTCGATTGTATGAATGATACTACCGGCGAGATGCAAGAAAAGATTATTCCTCATATTGAAAGATTATCAGACAGACATTTTGGAATAGGTGGAGATGGCGTAGTCCTTATTTGCCCATCCAAAGTCGCAGATGCAAGAATGAGAATGTTCAATGCAGATGGAAGCGAAGGGAAAATGTGCGGTAATGCAACAAGATGTATTGGAAAGTTTATTTATGAAAAAGGATATGTAAAAAATACCACATGTACATTAGAAACTTTATCTGGCATTAAGATTATAAATCTTAAACTTGAAGGAAATAAGGTTGTTGGCGCCACAGTAAATATGGGTAAACAAATAACCAATCCTAAAGATATTCCAATGAATCTAGACCTTGTTAAAGATGGATATAAAGACTTGGTAGTAGCTATGCCATATACAATAAACGGCAAAGAATATAAGATTACAGGCGTATCTATGGGTAATCCACACAACATTATATTCATGGATGAAAACGTTTTAGATTTAGACCTAGAAAAGATGGGTCCACACTTTGAAAACGATCCAATCTTCCCAGAAAGAGTAAACACAGAATTTATCAATGTAATTGGTCCAAACGAATTAAGAATGAGAGTTTGGGAAAGAGGAAGCGGAGAAACACTAGCTTGTGGTACAGGTTCTTGCGCAGTTGGTGTTGCAGCAATACTTAATAAGAAAGTAGACCCAAGCAAACCAATACTTATTCACTTAATTGGTGGAGATTTAACAATAGAAGTAAAAGAAGAAGGAGTATTCATGACAGGTCCAGCAGCCATAGCGTTCACTGGAAATGTTGATATAGATTGAGGTGCATTATGAAGATTAATAAGAATTATTACAATTTAGCAGAAAGTTATTTATTCTCAACAATTGCAAAAAAGGTTAAAGCATATTCTGAGGCTAATCCAGATGTAAATATAACAAAACTCGGTATTGGAGATGTAACACTCCCACTTGCACCTTCAGTTATAGATGCACTACACAAAGCAGTTGAAGACCAAGCAAGCGCAAGCACATTCTACGGATATGGCCCAGAACAAGGTTATGATTTCTTAAGACAACCAATCCAAGAATATTATAAGAAACGTGGAGTAGACTTAGACATTAACGAAATCTTTATTTCAGATGGTGCTAAATCGGATATCGCCAACATTATGGATATCATGGACAATGATAACGTAGTTATCATGCCAGACCCTGTATATCCTGCATATTTAGACGTTAACGTAATGCTTGGAAGAAAAGTACTATTCACAATTGGAAACAAGGAGAACGGATTTAAGCCATTACCAGATAAGAGCGTAAAGGCAGACATCATTTATATTTGTTCACCAAACAATCCAACTGGTGCAGTATATAATAAAGAAGAGTTAAAAGCATGGGTAGACTATGCACTAGAGAACAAGGCAATCATTCTCTTTGATGCAGCTTATGAAAAATACATTTCTTCAGATGATCTTCCAAGAACCATATATGAAGTAGAAGGTGCAAGAGACTGTGCAATAGAAATTTGTTCACTTTCAAAAACAGCAGGCTTCACAGGAACACGTTGTGGATACACAATAGTTCCAAAGAATTTATATGGTGGAGACATGAACAAGATGTGGGTAAGAAGACAAACAACTAAATTCAACGGAACATCATATATTGTCCAACGTGGTGCAGCAGCAGTCTTCACAGAGCAAGGACAAAAAGAAATTAAAGAGCAAGTTGCATACTATATGAACAATGCACATACAATCCATGACGAATTAACCAAAGCAGGCATTTGGCACGTTGGCGGTGTAAATAGCCCATACATTTGGCTTGAAGTACCAGCAGGTATGACATCTTGGGAATACTTTGATGCTCTTCTAAATGAAGGACACGTAGTTGGTACCCCAGGTGTAGGATTTGGTGCACATGGAGAAGGATTCTTTAGATTAACTGGATTTGGAAACAAAGAAAAGACAGAAGAAGCAATAAAAAGACTTGTTAAAGTTAGAAGATAAGAGGTGAAACATGAAGATTATACTTAATCAAGATGTTAAAGGCTTAGGAAAGGCTGGAGAAATTAAGGAAGTTAATGACGGATACGCACGTAACTTTCTTATAAAGAAAGGACTTGCTGTAGAGGGTACACCACAAAACCTATATGCAGCAGAACAAAAGAAGAAAATAGCAGCAGAAAAAGCAGCTATTGCAAAGGCTGAAGCAGAGCAACTCGCAAAAGAACTTAATAAAAAAGTTATTAAGGTATATGCAAGAGGTGGAGAAAACAACGGAAAGATGTTTGGTTCTGTAACAGCAGAAAATATCGCAGATGCTCTTAAAGAAGCTGGATATGATATAGACAAGAAAAAGGTTGAAGTTAAAGAAACTATAAGAGAGTTTAAAGAATATCAAGTAACGGTTAGACTATATACTGAAGTTTCAGCAGAAATAACAATATCTGTAGAAAGAGCAGAGAAATGAAATATAACGTAGAGCTAGGTTTTGAAAATAGTTCCTTTGTACAAGACTCAGACCTTTACTGCTTTAGTTCTGATTCTGTAATCCTTGCAAATATAGCAAAGATAAAGAAAACAGATTATGTAGTAGACCTTGGGTGTGGTGCAGGGATAATATCAATACTTATTTCTCTTAAAAGAGAATGTAAGAAAATTTTAGGTGTTGATATAGACGAAAGAGCCATAGCTCTATTTAATGAAAATATCAAAAGCAATTCATTAGAAGAGAAAACCAGTTCACTTTTAATGGATGTAAAAGATGTATATAAAGAAATAGGAAATGGAAAGGTGGATGTTGTATTAAGCAACCCACCATATTATCTAGACTCTTCGCTGCACGGAAAAGATGCTAGCGCAAAGATAGAAGATAAAGGAACAATAGAAGACTTTATTTCAGCAGCAGCTAAGATACTTAAATTCGATGGCGATTTCTATATGGTAATGAAAATCAATAGATTAGTAGATGTCTTAGTTCTATTGCGTCAATACAAACTTGAGCCAAAGGAATTAACTATAATCTCACACAATAAGAATTCAGAGCCAGGTTCGTTTGTTGTAAAAGCAAAGCGTGGTGGCAAACCAGGATTATTAACAAAGAATCTTTATATAGAAAATGAAGATGGCACCATGACAGAAGAGTGTAAGAAGTTATATGAAGGAGTAAGAAAACAATAATGGGAAAGCTATATATAGTTGGAACTCCAATAGGCAATTTACAAGACATTACTTTAAGAGCTCTAGAAACTCTTAAGGCAGCAGATTATATTGCTTGTGAAGACACTAGAACATCTATGGTATTGCTTAATCACTACGATATTAAAAAGCCTTTAATTGCATATCATAAATTCAATGAAGTTTCTTGCTCAGAAAAGATAATAGAATTGGTTCAAGGTGGAAGCAATGTTTGCTTAATAACAGATGCTGGTATGCCAGGTATTTCAGACCCAGGAGCAGAGGTTATTTCTAAGTGTAGAGAGATGGGTATAGATGTTGAAAGTGTACCTGGTCCAACAGCCTTTGCAACTGCATTTGCATTAAGTGGAATAAAAGAGCCACAATTCACATTCCTAGGGTTTATGCCAGATAAATATACAGATAAAGTATCACTTTTGAAAAAATACATACATTCTGAAATCCCATTACTTTTCTATGTTGCACCTCATGATTTGGCTCAAACTGCCAAGGTTTTGTATGAGATTTTTGGAGATAGAAAGGTCTGGGTTGTAAGAGAAATAACCAAGATGCATGAGTGTGTTACCATAACTTCACTTGCAGATTTTAAGGCAGAAGAAAGAGGAGAAATAGTGCTTATAATAGAGGGTGAAAAGAATAGAGAAAACCCACTTTTAGACTTGAGTATTGAGGAACATTTAAAGCATTATATAGATCTTGGAATGGACAAGAAAGAGGCAGTGAAAGTTGTTGCAAGCGAAAGAGGTCTTGCAAAGAATGATGTATATCAAATAGCAATAAGTATTAAATAGATAGGAGCAAAAATGAAAGCAAATTTAGAAAATGTAAAGTTATTCTTATTTGACTTAGACGGAACTATATATCTAGGTGATAATGAAATTCCTGGTTCATATTCTGCTATAGCCAAATTAAGAAAGATGGGGAAAAAGGTTTGTGTATTTACAAACAATTCATCCAGATCCCACAATGACTACATTGCAAGACTTAATGACATGGGATTTGCTGTAGAGGACGAAGAAGTATATACCTCTGGTGAAGTAACGGCAGATTTTATTCAAGAGAATTATAAAGGAAAGAGAATATTCTTACTTGGAAACGAAAGACTTGTTGGAGAGTTCTTAGAAAAGGGTATTAAGGTTGTAGATGAAGATCCAGACTTATTAGTATTAGCCTTTGATACATCTTTAACCTATGACAAACTCTATAAGTTCTGTATCTATGTTTCAAAGGGTATTCCTTATGTTGCAACACACCCAGATTATTTTTGTCCTTCATCCGAAGGCCCAATGCCAGATGCAGGTGCTCTAATAGATGCAGTCTATGACACCACAGGAAGAAGACCAGACTTAGTATTAGGAAAACCATATAAGACAGCTGGAGAAATTATTAAAAAGAGATTTGGCTTAAAGGGAAGTGAAATAGCAATGGTTGGAGATAGACTCTATACAGATATTGCCTTTGGCAATAATAGTGGATTTGTTTCTATCCTTGTTATGAGTGGAGAGACAACAGAAGAAGATTATAAGAAGAGCAACATAAAAGCAGACTATGTTTTTGGCAGTGTAAAAGAAATACCAGTTGCCATAAAAAATAAATAATTTAATATAGAATATATTAAAATCGGGACTCAAACGATCCCCTGTTTTATTTAGTTGTTTAAGGATTAATAAATTCCTTATGGTAACATAGCATCTGAAACTTTCTTGAATCCAGCAAGGTTTGCACCAGCAACAAGGTTATATGGAAGACCATAAGCGTTAAGTGAATCAACGATTTGGTTGTGAATTCCTGCCATAATTCCTTTAAGCTTTGCATCAACTTCTTCAGAGGACCATGCTAAACGTTCACTATTTTGTGACATTTCAAGACCAGATGTTGCAACACCACCAGCATTAACTGCCTTAGATGGGTTAACAAGAACACCATTTTCTTGTAAGTAAGCAATTGCTTCGTTTGTTGTTGGCATGTTGGATACTTCGTTAAGATACTTAATTCCAAGAGCTACCATCTTCTTTGCATCTTCGATATCAATTTCGTTTTGTCTTGCACATGGCATATAGATATCAGCCTTTACATTACCCCATGGTTTCTTTCCTGCTACGAATTCTGCACCGAACTTGTCTGCGTAGTCTTGAGCACGGTTTCTGTTGCTTGCTCTCATTTCGAGAAGGTATGCAATCTTTTCTGGTGTGGAAATACCATCTTTATCATAAACATAACCATCTGGTCCAGAAATTGTTAATACTTTACCACCGAGTTGTGTAATCTTTTGGCATGCACCCCATGCAACATTACCGAATCCAGAAATAGCAAATGTCTTGCCTTCGATTGATTCGCCTTGATGTTTTAATACCTCTACCAAGAAATATGTTGCACCATATCCTGTTGCTTCTGGTCTAATTAAACTTCCACCGAATGAAAGGCCTTTACCAGTTAAAACACCGTTTTGATAGCTACCAACGATTTTCTTGTATTGTCCAAAGAGATAACCAATTTCTCTTCCACCAACACCCATGTCTCCTGCTGGAACGTCCATGTCTGGTCCGATATGACGATATAATTCGTTCATAAAGCTTTGGCAGAATCTCATAATTTCTGCATCACTCTTTCCTGTTGGATCGAAGTCAGAACCACCTTTTGCACCACCCATTGGAAGGGATGTTAAGCTGTTCTTAAATGTTTGCTCAAATCCTAAGAACTTCATTGTGTCCAATGTAACGTCTTTTTGGAATCTTAAGCCACCTTTGTATGGTCCAATAGCATTGTTGAATTGTACACGGAAACCACGATTTACGTGCCATTCACCTTTATCATCCATCCAAGGTACTCTGAAGATGATTTGACGATCAGGTTCTACTAATCTTTCAAGTATGCAATTTTTACGGAATAATTCTTCGTTTGTTTTAATTGCTGGTTCGAGAGAAGATAAAACCTCTTTGACTGTTTGCATGAACTGTGGTTGACCAGGGTTCTTTGCTTCTGTTTGCTCAATTACTTCTGTAATGTAAGACATAGTAAACTCCTTTATATATTGTTTTTTTTATTTGTCAAAATAAAGCCTTAGAATAACGGGCAACTAAAATTATATAACTTTTGAGAATATTTAGTCTATATCTAATTAAAAAATTAACTATAAGAATTAATTAACGACTTAAATTAAACGAACAAGTGTTTAATAAATTGTTAAAAATTAATTAACATTGTTAGAATGCTGATTTTATGAATTTTAGGTGCTTACAATCTTGAACACGTGTTAAAAATTTAATATTGATATAGATATTTAACTATGATAAACTATATATTGCAATTTAATATTCACGTGCATATATACGTGGAAGAAAATTCAAAAAAATTTTACATAAAGAGGGAGAAATTTTTATGGACGTAAATAAGAAAGCCAGAACTTTCCGTGGTCTCAAGATTGCGTTTTATCTTTTAGGCGTACCACTTTTCGTTATGGCTGTTGTCATCGCATGTATCCCATTCTTTGGACAAGCTCCATTCGTAGCAGACTCAAGCTCAGACATGATGGCTTCATGGAGTGGAATTATCTTTGGAAGTGGAATGTATGGCGTATGGTTAGCATTTGCAGCATGGTTAATAATTGCTCTCACTACAATTATTTGTGGAAACACAATGAAGAGTTTCCGTGCAAAGACAGTAGTTGTAATAGCAGTTATTTTAGTAGTCATGATTGGTTCAATTTTTGCAATTGATATCATCTTAGAAAAAGAGATACAAAAAGTTGCAGATAATGCTCCAGCAGGAGTAGTTGTAAATTCTTACAAGAACCAACTTGCATACTATCGTACCACAACATCTAACAGAAAGAGAGAAAATCACAGAATTGAAAGCTACACAGACAATCTCGAAGCAAGAGTAGATGCATTTATGAACATTTATAATGTTCCATACTATGATGTAATGCTTGGAACAAAGGCTGTCAATGGTTCAAACGTACCAATTAAGACAGACTATTACAAACTCAAAAACCCAGAAACAGATCCAGACAAGATCACAGAAGTCAAAGCTGAACCAAATGCAAAGGGTCATCTTGTATTAAATGGTGTAGATTACGGCGAACAATTCTATTACCTCACATACACAGAGACAAATAGCAAGGGCGAAAAGAAGACAGACTATGTTTGGTATGATTCTGATTACCGTGCAGATGGTGCTCAATTTGGAAAGGGAGATGGCTCCAAATCTAAGATAGACAAAGTAGACGGAGCATATGGAAAATCTTATTACAATAAGAGTGGTCTCTTAACAGATGCAACATTAACCGGTGTAGATACAAGCTTAGAAATTTTAAGACAATATTACGAAGCAAATAACTTCTTACAAAGAGATGAAAATCGTGCTTTAATCGCAGATGTTGTTGGTATCACATTAGATTCAGCAGATACAGTAGATTTACAAATCGTTAAACTTGTTAATGCAGCAAGAGCATATGGTTGGACTAATAGAGAAGATTACTACACATCAGAAAAAGCAGATGAAAAAGTAGGCGAATATGCAACAAATGCAGATATGTATGCTTACGAATTAGGAAGAGTTGGCGGTTTCGAAATCACAGCAGATGAATTAGATACAATCATCTCAGCATTAGGACAAGGATTAGGCGCAGGCTTAGCTCCAATCTTAAATGCATTATCTATCATAGATATCGGAAGTATTCTTTCAGATGCACTTGGTGTTTCTGTATCACTTTCATATACAGCAACAGCAATTAATATTGATGTAGATGGAAATCCTTATACAATAGATGGTTCATTAACAGTAGATACACTTGAAGGTGCATTAAATGACTTTGGTCTAGATGCAACAAAACTTGCAGACTTAGTTGGTGGACTTCTTGGTGTAACATTAGATGGTTCCGCATACACAGGAACAGGTTGGTTAAAGAGCATGCTCTTAGACTTACTCAGATCATTATATTGGTTCTCATCTCCAGTATTACTTCCAGAGTTTGATGCTACATTCTTAACAACAGGATTAGATCCAAAGAGCACAGACGAAGAAGAAGTTGCAAAATATGAAGCAATGACAATGGTATCTCAATATATGAGAGCTGTTTATGAAGGACAACAAGCAGGCGGAATGAAAGGTTCAGTTCTTATTGGAAAGAAACTTGGAGCAGGCAGTGGACTCTATGCAGGAGCAGCTGGATTCACAGAACTTGATGTATTACAACTTCAAACAGACTTAAGTTACCAACCAAAATATTACCCAATTATGGCATATAGAGAAATGTGTGTAATCTTCGTAGGATTCGCAGTATTATTCACAATCCTTTATTACCGTGCATGTGAAAGAGCATTAAATCCAGATTATGCTAAGGGTAAGAAAGTTAAGAAAGAAAAGAAGGCTAAGAAGGAAGAAACTCCAGAAGAGCCAGCAGTAGCAGCAGAAGAAGAGGTTCAAGCAGACGAATCAAATGATGTCGTAATTGAAGAACCTACGGAGGATACTGCCGTACCTGTAGAAGAAAATACTGAAAAGGAGGATAAGTAATTATGGCAAAGAATAATAACGTAACTCCAAAAGCCAAAGGCGGAGCAGGATTAAAAGTATTAGAAGCAATCATTGGCGCAATCGCATTCCTCGCAATCGTAGCACCAATAGCAATAAGCAGTTTCGCAATTGCATCAGAAGCAGTTTCATACTCCTTCTGGCCATTCGTTGGCGTAATTCTTGCAGGCGTATTTGCATTAGTAGTTTTAGTAGTTGTACTTATTAGTACAAGAAAGAGCAACGCAAAGACAATTCGTACAAGAACAATTATTGTTTGTATCTTAGCATTCTGTTTAACAACAGGTATTGCATGTGTCTTTGATATCGCACTCCCAGACGTTCTTGCAAATCTTGCATCTAACACAATTAGATACGAAGAAGTAGTAGCAGATCCAATGACACAAGCAGCAGCAAATGGAAATCTCGTAAGAGAATATGTCCGTTATCAAATGCTCAATGGTAACTATTACGAATCAGCAGACAAACCAGCACCTTATGAATATTCTGCAGTTAAGGAAGCTCTTAAGGAAGGAGACGAAACAGTTAAAGGTTCTATCGCATACTATCAAGCACTTGCAGTAGAAGGTGAAGCAGACACAGCAACACCAGTCGGATACAAGATTGATAAAATCATTCAAGGATATAAGGATGCAGAAAAAGCTGGAAAAGAAGGATTAGCAAGTTCATTTAGCGTATTCAGCAAGAATAGAAGCTATGACTATGAACTCTATAACTTCATTTACAACTGGTATGTATTACAAGACTACGAATATGCATATGATCTCACAGACGCAGGTGAAATCGTTCCACAAAAGAGACAAGCAGTAGCAGTTGCATTTACAGAAAAACTTAAAGATGCACATACAAAACTCTGTTTACAAGGAATTGAAGGAAACAAGAGAATTAAAGAATTATTCACAGACAACTTCGCACAATTCGACAGAGAAAAATATGTAGTTCTTGATGCAAACACAATGATTAGTTATGCAACAAGTGGACGTATGACAGTTCCAGTAGTTGTAAGATTATTATTAAATGAAACATATACACCAGGACAATTCACATATCAAATCTGGAGTGCAGATGATGGCGAATATAAGAATGTAGCAATGAACTGGACAGTTCTTGATATGAATGGTGTATCTGAACCAATCACAATCAATGCAGGTTCATTAACAGACTTAGTTGCAGGACTTGGATTTGCTGGTCTCGAACCACAACTCTTAGACATCCTTGCAGGACAAAAGGATAATCTCAACAACTTACTCAATGTTCAACTCAAGTGGCTCGTAGCAACACTTACAGGAACAGCAGATGATATGTCAACAGCAGGAACACTTACAGTTGTCCCAGAATACACAGATGCAGGAGACTTAACAATCTTAGTAATGTCTGAAAACGTTGAAAGAGGTTCATTAGGTTACATGCAAATGGGTTGGAATAACAGTGCTGGCGCATTATTTGCAGTAGTATCTGTTTGTGCATCTAGAACTTTCTTATTCATCTATGGTGCTATAGCAGTTGCTCTTATCTTCATCGCAGGACTTTGTGGTGAATATGCAAAGAGAGCAAAAGACAAGAATGCAGCAAAAGATGACGAAGAAGCAAAAGATGAAAGCGATGACGAAATTGATTTAACAGAAGAACCTGTTGAAGAACCAGTTGTCGAAGAAGAACCAGCAGTTGCAGCAGAATAGTTTTTAGTAAACTAAATAATAAAAGGTGGAGAGTAAAATCTTCACCTTTTTTATTGCTTGATATAAATGTATATTACATCAAAAAAGCCGAGAAAAATAAAGTACACTTTAGAAAACTCGGGAAAATATAAAGGGCAAAGTC
>CAMVBZ010000025.1 GCA_947165815.1 uncultured Clostridia bacterium | reverse complement strand
AACTTAAAGATATAGCATAATAAAAAATGTTTATATAAAAAGATTGGCTGGAAATGGTATGAACCCAAAAAGTTGGACATATTATTTTAGTTAGATTATAGAATGAGTTCGGTATTGTACTGGGCTCATTCCTTTTAATACAAGACTCCTTCTTATGTTGTTATGGTAGTCTATATATTCTTTTAACTTGTTGATGAATTCATCAACAGAGCCGAACTTCTCACCAAAGAACATTTCTACTTTTAATCTTCCAAAGAAATTCTCCATTGGGCTATTGTCCAAACAGTTGCCTTTTCTAGACATACTTTGGGTTATATGATGTTGCTTGAGTAATCCCTGATATTCCTTCATCTGGTATTGCCAACCTTGATCACTATGTAATATAGGATTGCTTTTCTTTGGCAGTTTCTCAAACAATTCTTTGAGCATTTCTCTTGTCTGATAGAAACTTGGTGATGTGCTTATATTATAAGCGAGTATTTCTCTATTGAACAAGTCCATAATTGGAGAAAGATATACTTTAGTATCATTGATATTAAACTCCGTGACATCTGTTGTAAGCTTCTCAAATGGCCTAGATGCAACAAAATTACGATTCATGATATTCGGTGCAATCTTCCCAATCTCTCCCTTATAGGACTTGTATTTGCTTCTTCTTATCTTGCCTTTTATTCCTAATTCTTGCATTAATCTTAGAACAGTCTTGTGATTTATGGTATAACCATCTTCCTTTAATTCTAACAAGATTCTTCGATATCCATATCTTCCTTTATTCTCTTTGAATATTTTTAGGATGTCTTCTTTAACTTCTACATATTTATCTTTATTTTTTCTGTGAAAATGATAATAATATGTGCTCCTGGACAATCCTGAGATACAGAAAAGCACGTCTATTTTATATTTGTGCCTTAACTCATTTATGACAGCTACTTTTTGTTTCGTTCTGTCTTTCGTGCTTCTTCCTCTTGAATTAAGGCTCCTAATTTTTTTAAGTATTCGTTCTCAGCCTCTAAATACTCATTCCTTTCCTTCAATCTTTGATTCTCAGCTATTAAATCATCTTTGATTTCAGGCTTTACCTTAGGCGGTCTTCCTTTCTTTACTCCATCCATTTTACATGCTCGTCCTCGTCTTTCTTTATAGAGACCTTCTTCACCTTCTTCTAAGTATATCCTTTCCCATTTCTTTATAAAGTCAGTCCCTGGGGAAACTTTCTCTGGGAAATACTTCCTATATACTTCACGATAACTTAATTTGTTCTCTAGCATATCCATTATAACAGATATCTTGAACTCTGCACTATACCTTCTGTTGCTTCTTTTCTTTTTTGCCATATAAAATACACCCCCTTGTTTGTCCAACAATCGGGGTGCATATCAATTAAACCTGGGCATCTTTTTATTTAGATTGTTTTATTAGGCTTTTTGAACTAATACCTTGAAGTTAGATCCTAGGATATCAAATTGAGTTCCATCTGCTATGTCATTTAATGTTACGAATGTGAATACACCAGTTTCTTCATCTATTGTATAAGTTCCATTTTTTGTTTCAGCAGCACTTACATATTTAAATTCGGTGTCGCTCATAAGAACGATAGCAGAACCAGATAACTCAATGGATGTGTACTTTTCTTCCTCTGAATCATATACGGCATTTGAAGCGATATAGTATAAGGAATTGTTTGTTCCGAAGTCTGTTAAGGATGAACCATATCCAGTTCCTGTGACGGCTTTGAAGAGGTCGTAGAAATCAGTATCAAGGTCTATTAAGAGTTTGTTGCCATCTGCAACGGCAGAGGTGTCTGTAAGCTCTGCAACTTGTATGTCATCTGCATCTACGCCATGGAGGTCAAAGTCTATTCCGGCTGTAAATGTTTCACCAAGCATTACTATTGTTAAGTCTGCTTTGTCGTCTTCTTCATAATATACGAAGTTAATACTATTTGTTCCATCTAAGATTGCAGTTAGCACTTCATTGATATTATTCTTTCCAGAAAGGAGAGTGGAGTTCTTGAACATATTGTAGTATCTATTAAAGATGAAACTATTAAGATATTCTTCTTCTGTAGCATAATCTCCATTCTTTGCAACATATGCACCTCTATATGAAATCAAGAGTTTTGTATATGGCAAATCTGATGCGGACTTAGAGACATATTTCCAAATATTTGTAGCATTTGCTTTGGAGATCATAGCACCTTGCATTGATGTGTATCCATCTGCTATTGCTTGCTCAATTGTGTAGTCCGCTGTGATGTATTTTGTGCCCAAAGTATTCTCTTTATAGAGTGGTAAAAGGCCATGTTCTGTAAGGCTTAAAATGATAGAATCATCGGTTCCAACGAAGTATGCCATAAGATCGTTAGTTGACGAAATCGAATCTTTACCACCACTATATAGTGTTTTTAAAGTATTCTTTATGTCGGAAAGCTCAATTGATATCTTGCTTGTGTTTGCATCATATTTTATTGCATTTGAGATAATTCTTAATAAGCTATTTGTGCTCATTTGAACATCATAAGAGAACAATGATGACTTATCTTCATCTGAGAATACAGAGAGGGAAACTTCTGGTGTTGGCTCAACTCTTTCTTCGATTGGCAATTCATTGTTTGTTCCAATTAATACAACATTTACAATACTATTTAAAATACCACGAGCAAGAACAGGAACGTCTATGTTTGTTATTGTTACATTAACAAATCCCGTATTAATTTCTCCGCTTGTATCAAAGACTTTAGAGAGCAACTCATCTATAACATCACCGATGAATGTGAATACCACATTGGCTTTTTCTCCAACAGTGTAATCCTTGATAAGTTGACAGATATCTTTTAGGAATACATTTGTTATTGCTTGCATTTGGACATTATTAAGATTTACATCTATTCCAATAGTTCCATTTAGAAGGACTATTCTTAAGACTTGAACATTATCTGATTTTAGAATGACTTGCATTGATGTCTTATTCTCGGAACCTTCGCCCTTGAAATCTAGAGCAAGATATGCGTCTAAATCAAACTTACCTAAAGGTACTATTTCATCTTTAATATTAACTGAGATCTTGTTCTTAAGATCTATAGAAGCCTTCAATTCAAATTCAATATAGTCTTTATATGTTGTTGCTTTTTCAAGTAGTGTAGTGCTTTCTTCGGTTATAGTATCTATCTTGAAATCTTCTACATGAACTCTTACATCAAAGTGTTGGTAGTTTGTATAACTACTATAGAAATCAAATGTTAATTCAGAGAAAGCTGTTTCATCTTTTGGTACTGTGAAGGATAATCCAAAGCTAATATAAGCAAGAAGGTTATTAGCAAATGAGTTTACAAGTGTCTTTAATCTCTTAGACAAATCTTTGGATACATATGTAGTTGAACCATCCAAGTTTTCTTTGATTGTTACTTGATCTTCATCTATGATGAAACTACTGAAGTTAATTAGTAAATCTTCAACAGTCATATTTTGTACATCTTCAACAGTTAGCCCTAATGTTCCTAATAATGCAAGAGCAGTAGGAGATGTTAAGAATTCATCAATATTGATATCAAATAATTTAAAGATTGATTTAACTGTAACTTTATCTACAGAATAATCGCTAAAGCTCGCATTATTAATAAATGTTGCAATTGCTTTAATTATAGCTTGGAAATCGAATCCAACATTTTCTTCATCTGCACTGGAGTTTGCGTCTTCATCTTCGTCAAGGCTATTAATATAATCAAGAACTGAGTTGATATCAAATCCTGCACCTAGACCAACCTTAAAATATTCATTTTTATATTGTATAAATAAAGTGTCGGACGTATCTTTTGTAAAATACCAAACTGTAAATAAATTTGCATCTGCACTATTTGTTATCTTTAATCTTATTGCAGAATCCCCAAATGAAGGATCTGTTTCATTGTTGATTGCAGGCAAATCTAAAACTAAGTCTAATGTGTATTGTCTCTTTATAGAATGTGCAATATCTGAATCATATTCATAGTAACCAGAAATAGAGATATCTACTTTATCTGTTTGTGCATCAAGTTGTGGACCGCTAATAGACTTTGCACCAGCAATAAGAGCAGTAAAATACTTTTCTGCTGGAGTTAAGGTGTCGTCTTCTGGTGGTAATTGAGATTCATCTATTGTGAATTGTCCTATATGTCTAATGGTTACATTTGAATCATAATAAATGCCATCTATCAAAAGTCCAAAATAAGGATATGAACGGAAAGTCTTAGCGTTGCTTTCAACGATATAAGATGTTTCTCCGCTTGGGAGAAGTGCATTAATTGTTGTTGATATTGCAGGGATATATGAAGTAAGTGGAGCTTTGTCTACTGTGAATGTAGAGGAATCAAATACATTAAGTGCTCCAGTCTTAATTTTATTAAGGGCTGTTTCTATTGCTTCTGCTGTTCCTGAAGGAGCAATAGTATTGTTTACAGGATATATAGAAACGGAATTGTTTGAAATTGTACCGCTCCAGTCTGTTGCAAGTGTTTCACCTGCATCTAAGGTATCTATGAGATATGTAAAATATGGTCTCCAATTAATTGTGAAACCTGTTAAGAATGAACTAGGATAATCTGTTGAGTAGTCTGACATGAATGTAACATTTGGAATTGGTTCATCATGTTCATTACAAACCTCTGTTACAACATCGTCATTGTATGAATATTGGCTAATTACTTTGCATCCAATGGTTGCAAGTGCGTTTACAGAATCTGTTATATCTTGCTCGGATGTTGCAAATTTAACGGACATTTTAACTGTTGGACATACACTCTTTGCACCAAGATAGAATGCAGTATATGCAGAAACTTGGGCAGAGGATTGTTCGGTTGCAATAAAACCAATACGTGCAGATTCTTCATCTATATCACCATTTGTGATATATTGGTTCAACTTCATTCCAGCAGCAATACCATTTAAGTATCTTGCTTCATGCATTGAAATATAAGCATTATGATAATTGCCTAACTTTTCAAAGTTTGCTTTAACTCCTCCAAGTGTTATGAATCGCATCTTAGGGAATAGTTTTGCTGCTTCTACTAAAGCAGTTTCTAGTGCTGGGTTTGTAGAAATAACAACGGTAGCACCTTCATCTTTCAATGCGATAACGGTATCGTCAATATTGTTTTGGTTTACACTGTGAGTAACAATTCTTTTTTCTTTTGCACCACATACCAATCTTGCAGAACTTAAGATGGAACTCTCATATGGATCTGCCTCTCCATTAGATGTTAGAACAGCTACAACAACTTCTTGTGGTGTATCATCTACTGGGTCTACAACTGGTTCTTGAGGTGTGGATGAGCCTTCATTTGTCTTCTTGTTACAAGCAACAAATGTGAAAGCAAGAATCAATACTAGCAAACAAATTAGTAATAATTTTAATCCTGTTTTTCTCATATTATCCCTCGTAGTTTGAAAAATATAACAAAGATATTTTTCAGTTAATTTAATAAAATTGTATCTTTTGTGGGGTTAGATTGTCAATATTAACATTCTTGAAAAGATTTGAGTTTAATTATAAAATTAAAAAGCGGAGGATGATTATGAGTAAGAGAAATCCAATTAAAAAATTAATTCTAACCATAGTATTGGTGCTAGTTTTTGTTGCAGTTTTTAATCTGCTTATTATGCCATTAACTGGCAAGTATGATAGGGTTGAACCGGTAAAATCGTATACTGGAGATAACTCATATATTCGTTTCGATAAACCAGATGGATTATATCTTTCTGCACATCGTGCAGGAGGAGATCTAGAACCAGAGGAAACAATGGCTGCATTTAAGCTTTGTATGTCTAACACAACATATAAAGTTGATGTGCTTGAATTTGACCTTCATTTAACAAAGGATGGAGAACTCGTTTTGCTCCATGATGATACAGTAAATCGTACATCTAACGCCACGGAAGTGTTTGGAAGCAAGAAAGTAAAGGCAAAAGATAAAACCTTGGCAGAGTTAAAACAATTAAACTTTGGATATAATTTTAAAGATGCGAATGGCAACTATAAATATAGAAATGTCTCAGATGATCAACTTGTTGATGTAAGAATTTTAACATTGGATGAGGTATTAACATATTTAACAACAAATTTCACAGGATTACATTACATTATTGAAATAAAAGATGGTGGCAAAACTGGTGAAATTGCTATGGACAAATTATATGAAAAGATGGTTCAATACGATATTGTAGATAAGACAATAGTTGGAACATTTAAAGGACACGTAACAAAATACATAGATAAGCAGTATCCACAATTAACAAGGTCTGCAAGTATTTCGGAAGTATTGAATTTCTATTTTGCTTTCCTTTATGGAGTTAAATCTTATAAATTCAAGTTTAGAGTATTACAAATTCCAATGGGAGCATCCGTTATATATAACTTCCATTCCGAAGCATTTATTAGTTTTGCACACTCATATGGAATAGCTGTTCAATATTGGACAATTAATGATCCAGATAAAGTTAAGACACTAAAAGAAAATGGTGCGGACTGTATTATGACAGATAATCCAAAGATGGCATATGATGCTTTACATGAATAAGTAATATACTTTGTATATAAAATGCCGTACTCAGTAATTTGGGCACGGCATATTTTTTTAGATAAATAATTCTTTATTCGGTTCTTAATGCTATAACAGGGTCTTTCTTTGCTGCTAAGATAGATGGAATTAAACCAGAAAGAACTGTAATGAATATTGCTCCTGCAATTAATACAAATGGATGCCATACAGCCATCTTCATCATTCCAGATACACCCATAGTTGAATGTAATATTGCGTTTGCAGGGAAGATAAAGATAAGACCTACAATAACACCTAATAAACCAGATACAAATCCAAGGATTAATGTTTCAACATTAAAGACGTTAGAAATATCTAATTTTCTAGCACCTAGTGAACGCATAATACCAATTTCTCTTGTTCTATCTTGAACTGAAATGTACATAACAATTGCAATAAGAATCATGGTAACAAGAACAGATACCATAGCAACTGCAATTAAAATGTAGGTAATGGTGTTTGTCATAGATGTTAGTTCTGTAACCGCAGAGTCTAATTCATCTTTGTACTCAACAACATAAGTTGTTGTTGGTTCAAATCCCGTTTCTTCAGTGATGGCATCTTCTTCTGCCTTTTGAGCAGCATTAAATTTGGCAACGAATTCACTTACATGTTCTTTATTTTCTACGGATGTGGTGTAGAAATAGATATATGCTGGTTTATCTAAATCTCTGTAGTTTACTTTTTGAAGTAAATTGTTATATGTGCTTTCTTCTATTACTTGTTGGTTGAGAACATTCTTAAGCTTTGCTGGAGCATTGTTCATAATAATTTTTTCGTCCTCATCCAATTCTTCTAATAGAAGGTTTTCATCCACCATCTTCTTTTGAATTCTTGCAATTTCATTTGCTTGGTTGATGTATCTATTATATTCGTTAACTTGTGCTCTTACATAGTCACTATTAATTGCATCATTAATAATGTATTGGCTAAGTTCGGATGTGTAACCAATCATACCATCAATACATCCAGCAGTGCCTGGCTTTGGACGAATAATTCCACTAATTTTTACTTTAATAGAATCGTTTTCAATTGCTTGAACAAGAGCATCTCCGCCTTCAGTTTTTAAGTTCTTGTAACAACTTGTTCCTTCATCATAAACGAATGCTTTAGATGTAGGTAAGATGTAGTACTCTTGGTTAAATACTTGGTCGAATGTCATGGTATAATCTTCTAAGAATGTTGTGTCAGTAATGGATGCAATGAAGTCAATTATTTCTAATTCTTCCATTAAAACTAAATCAAAGTCTGTGATTTGGTTGTAGTCATCTAATACTAATACAACTTCTTCTTTAGAAGTTGGTAAGTGTCCAGCTAATACATCATATTGGTTAGCAATAACATTCATATCGCCAATGATTTCATCCCAGAATGGGAATTCGTTAAGTAGTGAAGCAACTTCGTTAACTGTATCAACAGCACCTTCATCGAAGAAGGATGTAACTAATCCAAGTAAAACCTCGTTTTCAGATAAAGGATTTATCTGCGTATATACGTCATTCTTAGTTCTATAAATATTTAGACCAATGGAGTAGTCATATTTAACAGTGCCCCATGAGTCATTAAAATTATCATCGGTGTATTTTTTAAACTTTGTTATATCATTGGTTCTATTGACTCTATTCATCATATCATGGAAAACTTCAGCAAATTCGCCATAGATATAAACCAATTCTTCTTTTGTATATTTTTCTCTATTTGTGTCTTGGTCTGTAAAGAGGTCTAGAATGGCGCCATAGTTCAATGAATCTCCATCAAAGAAATCTCCGCCAAGGAATTCTTTAAATGTGTTTATAACAGATGTAGTTCCAGATGTAACGCTAATTGGATAACGTGCCATGGATTGCTCTTCGAAATCCTTAATATAAATATTAAAACCATTATTCAAAGCAAGAATTAATGCAATAGCAATAATACCAATAGATCCAGCAATTGCTGTTAAAATACTACGGCCACGTTTATTTATAATGTTCTTCCAAGCAAGCTTAATAGAGGTAAAGAAAGACATCGTAGAGGATTTCCTTCTTTTTCTCTTTTCTTTGTCGGATAATTCTTGTTGTGGGGTTTCATCTTCAACAGTTTCTTCTTCACCTTCTACATATGGGTTGCTATCATCTATGATTTGGCCATCCAATGCTTTAATAATACGAGTAGAGTATTCATTTGCAAGTTCAGCATTATGTGTAACCATAATAACTAGTCTTGTTTTGGATATCTCCTTTAAAATATCCATAATTTGGATAGAAGTTTCGCTATCTACAGCACCTGTAGGCTCGTCAGCAAGGAGAATCTCTGGTTCATTAACAATTGCTCTAGCAATTGCAACTCTTTGCATTTGTCCGCCAGACAATTGGTTAGGACGTTTATTCATTTCGTTTTCCAATCCTACAGAGATTAATGCCTTTTTAGCTCTTTCTATTCTTTCTTCGCTGCCTACTCCAGAAATGGTTAGTGCAAGTTCAACGTTATTTAAAACAGATAAGTGCTGGATTAAGTTGTAATTTTGGAATACAAAACCAATTCGTCTATTTCTATAGTCGTCCCAGTCTTTTTCATCATATTTTGCAGTAGAAATGCCATCAATAATGATATCACCAGAGGTCATTCTATCAAGTCCTCCGATAATGTTCATAAGTGTAGTTTTACCGCATCCAGATTGTCCTAAAATTGCAACAAATTCGCTTCTTCTAAAATCTATAGACACACCACGAAGTGCATGTACTTTTTGGTCGCCTATAGTGTAGTCTTTTGTAATATTAACTAGCTTTAACATGGATGTTCCCCCAAAGGATGTTAATAGAATTATTTTAAACTATACGCTATAGGTATTTCAATAATAAATTATTTTGAAATAAATGATGAAAAATAATGATTTCAATTGAATTATTTCATTTGACTTTATTATTATAAATAATATAATTTAATTAAAGATTTTAACTAATTATACACAAAAGATAAGGAGTAGTATTATGAAAATTGCAATTGGATCAGACAAGTCTGGATTCTCATTAAAAGAAGCAATCGTTGCAGATTTATTAGCAAACAAAGATGAATTTGGTATTGAAGTTATTGATGACTTAGGAACAAAGACTTTAGAAGAAGTTCATCCTTTCTATCAAGTAGCAAGTGATGTAGCCCCAAAGGTTCAAGATGGAACTTATGACAGGGCTATTTTAATTTGTGGTACAGGTGCAGGTATGAATATCGTTTCTAACAAATACCAAGATGTACATGCAGTTGTTTGTGAAAGTGTATACACAGCAAAGATGGCAAGAGCAATTAACAATGCACAAATTCTTTGTATGGGTGGCTGGGTTGTTGCTCCTGAAATGGGTGTACAAATGGCTAGAGTATTCCTTCAAACAGACTTCTTACAAGATTTAGAAGAATGGAGAAAAGGCTGGCTCACAAACGCAGCTGCAAAAGTAAAAGAACTCGAAGAAAATATTTATAACAAATAAGAGGGAAATATGGCAGATTTAGATTTTTCATTATCTCAACCAGTACGAATTGAGTTTGGTGTAGGAAAGGTAGACCATCTCGAAGAATTGGTAAAGAGATATGGTTTTTCAAAAGGTGTATTAGTTTGCGATAAGTTATTTGTTAATAACGGATATGCACAAAAATTAGTTGCAAATACACCATCTTTAAAAGATATCTATAGTGATATCACTCCAAACCCAATGCTTAGCGAAGTATTAAAGGCTAGGGAAGTATTAAGAAAAGTTGGTGCAGATTTTGTTGTAGCACTTGGCGGTGGTTCTTCTATGGACCTTGCAAAGTTTGCTTCAGCAATGTACCACGAGGATGGAGATATTAAGGATTATTTCTATAAGAGAAGAGATTTTAGCACAAAACCACTTCCACTCATTGCTATTCCAACAACAGCCGGAACAGGAAGTGAAGTAACATCAGTTTCTGTATGTAATGATGATGAAACTGGAACAAAGTCTCCGCTTGCACATGTAAACTTCTTTGCACATACTGCACTTGTAGATCCAAACCTAACATTATCCTTGCCACCATTCGTTACGGCAACAACTGGTTTAGATGCTATGGCACATGCTCTTGAAGCATATTGGTGCAATGCACATAATCCTGTATCAGATGGCCTTGCAATTGCAGCATTGAAGAGGATTTTTGCAAATATAGAAATAGCATATAAAGATGGAAAGAATGTTGAGGCTAGAGCAGAAATGGCACTAGGTTCATTGGTTGCTGGACTTGCTTTTGCACCTACTAGAACAGCAGCAGTTCACGCTTGTTCATATCCACTTAGTATGTATTATCACTTGTGCCATGGTGAGGCTTGCGCATTCACATTGGATTCTTATGTAATAATAAACGGGAAAGCAGATCCAGTACGTATGCTAGCACTTGCAAATAGCCTTGGATTTAAGGACGTTGCAGAAATGGCAGCAAAGATTAAAGAAATTAAGAAGAATCTTGGAATGAAGATGACTCTTAAAGATGCAGGAATAGATGACTTAACTCAATTGGTAGAAAACTGTGCTACCCAACCTTTAATGAACAACAATCCTGCAAAACTAAATAAAAAAGAATTAATAGAATTGTTTGAGGGCTTAAGATGACAACAAAAGTAATTAATCCAAAGACACTAAGAAAGAGCAACAAAGTCAATATTAAATTCATTCTCTGGAGCAAGGGAGATATGTCTAGACTTCATCTTGCAAAGGAATTAAAGCTAACCAAAGCTTCCATAACACAAATCGTTAACGATTTGGTATATGAGGGTGAAGTTGAAGAAATAGGCAATGTGGAAAGAAAAGGCGCCGGAAGACCAGAGGTTCTCCTTCGTTTAAATACAAAGAAACATATTGCTATTGGACTTAATATAGAGAACGACAAAACCCACCTATCTATCTGCACTTTAGATGAAATACTAAAAGACTATGTCTTTGATACAAAAGAAAGAATTAATAGCATCCAAGACATAATTGAGCTTATAAGACCAGTTATAACAAAATGGATTTATCCATATGAACCAATTGGAATCGGTGTTGGTATAGTTGGACCTGTAGATAATGGTATCTCAATTAACAGCTATGGCATATTGCCAAACAATAGTGATATTAAGAGCGCATTAGAGAAAGAATTTGGCTTGCCAGTTAAGGTAATCAATAACATTCATGCACAAGCTAGAGCATTGCTTCAAGGTGGCAATGATAACTATATGTTAATCAAGCATTCTCCTGGTATTGGTTGCGCAATTATTAGCAATGGAAAGATACTCGGAGGAGAGCATTCTAACGCTGGAGAAATAGGACATTCAATCACGGTTATAAACGGTTTGCCATGTCGTTGTGGTAAGAAAGGATGTTTAGAAGCATATTGCGCAGAATGGCACATTCAAGAGTTGTATGAGGCAAAAACGGGCAATAAAGTTCCTGTTGAGGAAATATATGCAAAATATGGCATAGATGAAAATGCGACAGAAATTCTAGATGATGCAATCCAACCAATGGCTCTTGCTATCGTAAATACATCTATGATAGTAGACCCAAAGAAGATACTCGTTACTGGTGGTATGTTTAACAATGAAAAATTATACAATGTCATTATGAACAAGCTTCAAGAATTAGGTATGAAGAAGGATTGTGATATATCTATTGTTGCACAAGATCAAAATATAAAGGCATTTGCAGGTGCTAAAGACATAATAATGAATAAAGTATTAGAGGTATAAATATGAAACAAAGAGTAAAACTTGGTGTAGTTTGTTTAACAAGACACACATTCGACTTCAATGCAGCAGCAGAGTTGTATGAAGGAATCAAAAAAGATTTAAGCAAAATTGAAAACTTAGAAGTTTGTGCAGTTGAGAAAATCATCATGACACAAGACGAAGCAATTGAAGCAGGAAAATTCTTTGCTTCAAATTTAGTAGATGCTATTGCCGTTATTTCTGGAACTTTCCATCTTGGACATTTAGTTCTTGAGATAAAGAAGATTTGCGATAAGCCATTATTGCTTTGGGGACTTCCAGAACTTCCATACAATGGCGGTAAAATTAGACTTAACTCAGTATGTGGTGTAAACCTTAACGGAAGTAACCTTACAAAAGCAGGATATTCAGACTTCACATATACTGTATCTAGCAAAATAGATGAAAACTGGTTAGATGCAATTCGTATGATGGTTGCACTTAAGAATGCAAGCGTTGGTATTATCGGATATAGAGCAGATGGTTTCTTCAATGTTGGTATAGATGAACTTGCAACATATAAAAAGTTTGGTTGCTTAGTAAACCACTATGAATTAGATGAAATTTGGGGTTATAAAGAAAGTGCAGATTCTGTTGCATACTATGAAGAAAAGGTTAAGAAAATCTTTAACTTAAAGGCTGTAACAGAAGAACAAGTTAAAAAGGTTTGCACACTTGCTTCAAAACTCAAGAACTTCATGACAGATAAGAACATTAAGATTATGGCTATACGTTGTTGGCCAGAATTTGCTGCAGGATTTGGTATTTCTCCATGTGCAGCAATGTCATTATTACAAGATGAAGGTTATATCCTTGCATGTGAAGGTGATATAGATTGTGGTTTAACAATGCTTTGTCACCAAGCAGCAGGTGCAGAGACTCCATTCATGGCAGACTTATCTCAAGTAAACCTTGAAGAAGGTACAGCTTTAATGTGGCATGATGGTGTTGCAGCTTGTTCACTTTGCGATGGCGTTTGCACTCCAACATTAGATACATATTTTGCAGGTGGAAAGGGCGTTACAGCAGGTTTCGTCATGAAGTCCGGTGCAATGAATATGGCAAGACTAGATAGCATCAATGGTACATATAGACTCTTCCAAGAAAAAGGAACAGCACTTCCAATGGAAAAAATTCTTGCAGGTACATATGCAAAGGTTAAGTTTGAACATCCAATGAAGGACGTTTTAGACAGAGTTATATATACTGGTGTTGCACATCATGTTTCTATGGTATACGGAGACTTTAGCAAGACATTTGAAATCTTCGCAAAATTATTAGGAATTGAAATGTTATAATATATGGACTTTTTACACTTTAAGGCTAAAAAAGTTATAGACATAGTCCTAATGGATGTGGTTTGGGCAGCGTATTACATTGCCTCAAACTGGATGGTTGCAAAAACGCAATCCCCATTCGTTACGGGTATGATAATGAGAGCATCTGCTTTAGTGTTCTTAATTATCTATGTCTTAATTAAAAAGGAGTTTAGGGATCTTTTCAAACAAGGGAAGGTAACCTGGCTTCTTTTCCTTATTGGTGTATTAGGTTTTACAACAGATGCATTTGCAAATATAGGACTTAAATACGGTTCAATAAGTACAGGTACGGTATTGCTTAAGACGGATATTATTATGGCTAACTTAATAACCATAATTATCTTCAAACAAAAGCTTCACATTAACGAATGGGTTGGCTCTTTAATAATGCTTGGTGGTGTTGTTCTTGTACTTGGAGTAGGTAGTAAAGACTTCCAATTCAACTGGTATGATTTATTCTTTATAGCAAGTGCATTATCTGTAACTATAGACGCTTTCTTAATTAAACACGTAAGAACAAAATATGGCACAAGTTCAGACATAATTGCATTCTATAACAACTTTGTTGTTTTGATATTGTTCACCTTGGCAACATTCATAAGCCAAGACTTCAGACTCATGAAGAATTTAGAGGCAACATATCCAATCTTCTTAGTTGCTCTTGCAGGCGGTCTTGCACAAACTTGTATCTACATCTTCTACTACATCAACCTCTCTAGAATGGCTGTATGGAAGGTTAAACTTGCTCTCCTATTCATCCCAATAATTAGCTTAATCTTTGGTCTTATTATCTACCATGAATCTATTACATGGTTACAAGGTCTTGGAATAGGTATAATGCTCATTGGTGGTGCAATAGTTGTTATACACATTAAGGTTAAGAAACATAGAGCAATCCTTGCGCATACATCATACCATCTTGATACTATTCCAAATGATGAACACGCAAAAGCTAGAGAATTAGCACAAGATGAGATGGCTGAAATAGAGGAAACATTGGGTATAGAAGATCCCAAAAAAATGGAACAAAACGAAGAGAATATAAATGAGTAGTGATATTTTTTGAAATATCAGTTATCATTATATAAGATAGACAAACAGGGGGAATTTAGATGAATCTCATTATAAAAGAAAATGCATTAGAACTCTCTTTTAACGGAAGGACAATTATTACACATAGCAAAGATAAACCTTTCATTACAGCAGTTGTTGCAGATTATGATGTGTCTACTTCGCACGGCAATTTCAAAGTAAAAGAAAAAATTAAAAAGAGAATACCTTTGATAAATTACGAAATAGAGAAGAAACTTGATGACGAATTAAGTATAGTTTTCTATTTCCACAAAGTTGCAATAAGAGTTAAGACAATAAAAGAAAATGATTCTTCAATTCGCCTTTATTTTGAGACAGAAAGTAAGAACTATGCATGGGAATTCCATATAGTAGGATATCCAAATGAAGCAATATTTGGTGGTGGAGAACAATATAGACAATTAAATCTTAGAAACGAAAGAGTACAAAACTGCGTTTCAGAACACATTGTTGTATGGCCAATTATTCAAAAAACATTGCTAGATTTTAGACCTTATAAAGAAAAAGGACATTTCTATATAGATACATATGCTCCTATGTCCACGTTTGTTTCTAGCGAGATGTATGCAATCCGTTTTGAGACATCTAAATATGGATACCAAGAATTTAAAGACAAGACAAAGAATATATTCCGTTATCAAGAATGCCCAAAATCAATGCTCTATGTAGTGGGTAAAGACTTCAAAGATTTAGGAAGAAAACTTGCTAAAGATATTCCTAATAACGAGTCAATTCCAGATTGGGTTTATGATGGTTTAATCCTAGGCGTACAAGGTGGTATAGATAGAGCAGAAGAAATG
>CAMVBZ010000024.1 GCA_947165815.1 uncultured Clostridia bacterium | reverse complement strand
ATTATGTAACAAAGAAATATGGAAGAGACAGAGTTAGCCAAATCATTGCATATGGCACAATGAAGGCCAAACAAGCAGTAAAGGATATTGCAAGAATTTATAATATCTCATACGAGAAATCCAACAACTGGGCAAAAACAATTTCTAAAGACCCTGGTGCAACTTTAAAAGGTTGCTTGGATGAAACAAGTAAAGTATTTTCACCAGAATTTAAAAAGTTATACGATTCGGACCCAGAAGCAAAGAAGATAGTAGATAAGGCAATGAAAATAGAAGGATTGCCAAGACAAACTGGTATGCATGCAGCAGGTGTTGTTATTTGTTCTCAACCAGTTACAGACTATGTTCCTCTTTCTAGAAACCATGAATTTATTGTTACACAATTTGATAAAACACAAGTTGAACCACTTGGTATGTTGAAGATGGACTTCCTTGGCTTGAAGACTTTGACTGATGTTAAGGAAGCACAGAAATATATCCTTGAGGATAAAGGAATAAATGTATCATTTGAAAAGGATACATATGATGACCCAAAGGTATATGATTTGATAGCATCTGGAGACTGTGTTGCTGTATTCCAATTAGAATCTGGTGGTATGTGTGACTTCATGGCAAAACTTAAGCCAACAACTCTTGAAGACGTTATCGCAGGTATTTCTATTTATAGACCAGGCCCAATGCAATTCATGAACCAATTCATAGCAGGTAAGAAAGATCCTAAGAGTGTTACATATTTGCATCCAAAACTTAAACCTATTTTGGAAGTTACATATGGATGTATGGTATACCAAGAACAAATTATGCAAATAGCTAGAGAACTTGCAGGGTATAGTTATGGTGGCGCAGATATTCTTAGACGTGCTATTTCTAAGAAGAAACCAGAAGTTATTGCAAGAAATAAAACAGTCTTTGCTAATGGTGGATATGTAGAAGGAGATAACTCACATACACCAGTTATTGGTGCGATAGCAAATGGTGTGCCAGCAGAGGTTGTAGATACCTTATTTGAGCAATTAGCTAAGTTTGCTGAGTACTGCTTTAATAAGTCTCATGCTACCGCATACGCAGTTTTAACATATCAAACTGCATACTTAAAGTGCTATTATCCGATACACTTCCTAACTGCAATCATCAACAACAGAATAGGAGATGCAAAGGAACAATCCCACTATATCAACTATATGAGGAAGATAGGAATCCACATCCTAAAACCAGATATAAATAAGTCTAAAAAGAACTTCTCAATAGACGGAGATAACGTTCGTTTCGGATTGATGGGAATAAAGAATGTTGGTGAAGCTGCAATTGAATCCGTACTCGCAGAAAGAGTAAAAGGTGGACCATATAAAGATATTAGAGACTTCTTCAAGAGATGTGGTTCTAACTTAAATTCGCGTATGATTGAGTCTATGATTCTTGGTGGTGCATTTGATTCATTTGGAAAGAATAGAGCAACATTAATGGCTTCATACAAGCAAATCATGGCTCTTGCTTTAAAGGAACAACAAAGTCAAGCAGAAGGACAATTCTCACTCTTTGATATGGATGCTATTGGTGAGCAACCAATACATTATGTCGAACTTAAAGAATATGGCAAAGAGCAATTATTGGCAGAAGAGAAGAATAACCTAGGTATGTATGTTTCTGGACACCCATTAGATGACTATGACACATCTATATTCAGTTTTGACCTCTCACGTTTAATCATAGATAACAGCAATGTTGTTGGAGATGAATCAGATTCAGGGCAAGAAGTAGATATAGAACCAGATGAAGAAGAATCATCAGGAGTAACCTTAGATAAATCATGGGATAAAAAAGAGGTTAGATTTGGCTGTATTATTTCCAATTGGGAAAAGAAAAAGAACAAGAACAACCAGGTTTTTGCTGTTGGTGAGATAGAGGACAAAGGCGGAACAATCCAGTTTACAGTTTTCTCCAAGTTATATGAGCAATTATTGCCAGTTATTTCCTCGGAAAGACCTATTATTGTAGAGGGCAGATTAGACTTGAGTGGTGCTGAAGCAAAGATGGTTGTAGATGATATGAAGATTTGGCAAAAAGATGGCGGAGAACCAGTGAATACGGAGCAACCTTCTAAGCTAATGCTTGTATTAATAGAAAGTTCTGAAGAACAAGCACTCTTAAAGAGTATTGCTGCAATGTATCCTGGAGATGATATATTAAGATTGCAAATAGGAACAGATCCTCAGACTAGAAAGTTTAGGACGTTTAATAATGGAGTAAGGGTCTGTAACGAGATGATAGAACAAGTTGCTAATGTCGTAGGCAAAGGCAAAATAAAGGTTAAGGAATTAAGTCACTAATGGTTGCAAATCAAAAAGCAGGTGTTATATCTAATGTAAGAAAAACAAAATGGGCAAACGTTGTCTATTGGATGGTTTTCTACACCTATACTTTTATGGTTGCTACCAAGTATTTTGTTTATGAGGATGGTATTTTAGGCTTTGAGTTCTCCATGACAACACTATACCAACATATAGCATTGTTGGGGAGTATTATAGTTGGATTCATTTTTATTAAAAGACACAGTCTTAGAATACCAAAGCGTATCTTGTGTGTATTGGCAGTATTAATGTTAATGTTTGGGGCTATATTCCAAGAAGCAAGATCCAATCTCATTTACTTAATATTCTTATCGTTATTACTTGGACAACTTGCAGATTGTTCGCTTTTAACATATATCTATGAAATGAATAACTCCGAAAGACTATTTGGCATAGTTTCTTGTCACCTGTTAGTTGCAGGAGTTTCCGTATATAGTGTTTTCTTTAATCGTACCACAGCAGAGTTCTGGTGGTTAATATTCTCACTATCTCTAGTTGCTTGTATAATGTGTTTCTTTGAGCAAAAAGATACAGAGTGGAAGATTAGTATTACAGAAGTATTCCAAAATAAATTGTATGTGCCTTTAATACTTGCTTGTATTGGTGGGTTGGTGGCAGTTTGTAGTTCCATGATTATTATGGAAGAACTTGCCCCAACAGTTCCTAATTCCAGATTCTTATTCTATGGTGGTGCCGCAATAGGTTCTATAATTTACTACATTATTTATAGATTTTCTCCAAAGCCCGCAACAGTTTCATTGGTTACTAGTTTTGCATTTGCAGTAGGAGCAATTTTCTGCTTTGTATTAAAGATTATTCAACATGGTCCTTTAATTTCTGCATTCTTTGCAGGAGCAACATTCAATATGTGTATGATGAACCTTTATTACATTTTATGTAATATTATTAGAAAATACAGGGATTCTCATATGTTAAAGACTGCTCCAATAGTTTCAAACTTTGCTGGAATGGCAATTACAGTTATTGCAACGATGGTATTTTTCTATGCAGATGACAAGAGTATTGAAATAGGTATGTTACTTTGCATGGCGGGTAATGTAATTATTCTTGCAACAGCTGGGCTTTGGGATAAAGGTATTTCAACAACTGCAAAGCAAGAAGAGTATATGCATTTTGATACATCCATAACAATTGAACAAGCATATGAAAGTGTGGGACTTACAGAAAAAGAAATAGAAGTTGCAGAATTACTTATTGAGGGTTGCAAACTTATTGAAATTGCGAACAAGTTATGTATTAGTGAAAACACGGCTAAAACCCACCGTACCTCCATATATAAGAAGATGCAAGTATCTTCAAGAGACGAGTTAATATCTAAATTAAAAAACACTGTTAGAGAGAAGTAAATTTTTCATTTTTCTATTAAAAATTAAAAATCACCCTATAATCACCCTACATATTTATAATAGCCATTCTTATAATGAGGATAAGATTTTATATCTTATAACTTTTTAAGGAGACAACATGGAAAAGATTATTTCAATTTTACGCAAACCAGCAAAATGGATAGTAGTCGGCTCAGTAGGAGCATATGCATTGCTAGAAATCTTGTATGCAATTGGTAGAATGACTAATGGTGGTGGCGAAGCAGTTGTTGGTGGATTATTCTTCCTCATTTGTTTCGGCGGTCTTGCAGCAGCACTCTTATATTCAATTCTCACAAACAATGAAAAAGCAGCAAGATACATTGGTTGTATGTTATTTGCATTCTTGGCAATTAGACTAGTATACAATTTGCTTAGTGGAGATAACTTTGGCACAGACATTTCCTTGGCATCTTACTCATTTGATTTCATTGCTAGAATCAGTGCTATGGTAATACTTGCAATTGTTATCCTCAAACTCTTTATGGAAAAACTTGAAGGCAATAAGGTTATAGACATAGTTATTTATGCTTGTCTTGCTTCATTTATTTTCTTCTCATTCTTAGCAAGAATATTAGAAATTGCTGCTTATGCAGATTTTGCACATCAATATGAATATTATAATATGCCTTGGTATTTCTACGTAGATATCATTGCAGAGTTATTAATACTCCCAGGATATTTGTTTGGGTATATTCTTTTATTCACAAAGGATCAACCAGCAGAAGCAAAAGTAGAGGAAGCACCTGCAGAATCTGAAGAAGAAGTTCCAGCAGAAGAGGAAGAAACAAAAGAAGATATCGAACCAGCTGAAGAAGTAGAAGCTGAAGATATAGAAACTGACGAAAAGGATTAAAAGGAGAAAACCGATTATGAAGAGAAAGTTAAGTCTTTTGGCTATCGTAGTTGCTCTTATTCTTGTGTTAACAATGATATTTGTAGCATGTGGTAAGAAAGATGACGATGCTAACACAAGCGGTGGTTCAAGTATAACCGCAGATTACAATTATCAACAAATTGCAAGCAGGGTAACTGAACTTGCAAATGCAAATGGTTTATTTGTTAAGTTACACATGTCATCAACAAACAATGGTCAAACAGATACATATGACGTTGCATTAGGTGTACATGGACAAGTTTATTACGTTCTTAGTTATGGCAATGAAGTTTATTTAGATTTAACAAGTGACCAATATTATGATGTATATACTCCATATAATGGAACTTGGAGAAAGGTTAGAACAAACTATTCTGAACAAGTTACAAAAGAGAGTTTAGTTACAACATATAGTGCTATGGTATATGGTTACTTTGGAATGTATCAATACTTAACAAGCTATGAAGGCGTAAAGACTACTGCAACTGTTGCAGGACGTTCTTGTGATAAGTATACATTCACACAAACTGCATATGGTGCAACAGCATCTTCAGAGGTATGTATTGATAAAGCAACAGGTATTTGCTTGAAGTGGGCTGCAGCTGGTTCATATCAAGGCGATTCTGGTGCTGTTACATTTGAATGTACACAATTCGATACCAGTTACACAGCAACATTACCACAAGATGGTCAAGCAGTCACACCAAGTGGTGGTGAACAAGGTGGATCCGGAGAAGGCGGTCAACAAGGAGGCCAAGGTGAAGGTGGTCAACAAGGAGGCCAAGGTGAAGGCGGACAACAAGGTGAATCTGGTGAAGGTGGTCAACAAGGTGAAGGAGGCCAAGGTGAAGAACAGGGCACAGAAAGTGCATTTGTCGGAAAGAGATTTGAAATAAGTGGCATTGACATTAATGATGCAGAAGTTAATAGATTCTTTGCTGGGGCATATCTAGATATATATACTGACGGGACATATGAAATGGTTTGTTCATCTGGTGTAATTTTTGGTGATTACTATGTTCTTGAAAGCAGTATTATTTCAACAGTTTCTTTACAACCAATTGTTATATATGATTCTGTAAACCAAAAATATGTTTATGACGGAAGATCTCCATTTACTACGTCATTAGATTTGAACGATGGCGTTTACACGATGGATATTGATGGTTTTCAAACAACTGATGATTATTTAGACTTCACATTGACATTAGTTGTCTCTACAAGTAGTCCACTTAAGGCCGATGTTCCAACTGATCCAAATGGTTATGTAAAAGAAGGTGAGCTTGATGGTTATCAAGTTGAACAACTTACGTGGGATAATTGGTTTATTAATAATGATTACATAACAGAGAATTTCACATTAACCGCAGTTGTTCCTCATCCATTAGGTGGTAGTACAATTAGAGTAGTTTATGAATTTGATGGCGGATATATTCGTATTTTATATGAAAATGGAGATGAGGATTACTTTAGTATTACTGATATAAATTATGATAATGGTTCATTACGTTATATTTATTATCTAAAGAGTGGAACGGACGTACGTAAGTTTGATGAAACAGGAGACTTACATATAGATCGCTTTGATTGGGAAACAGGTATTATGCCAATTCCATTCTTAGAGACAACATATGATTCCACATCACATTGTTATTCTGCTAATTTGGTGAAAGTTAAAGATCAGTTTAATGATGAAGAACACGAGCTTCAAAATGTAAAAGTTTATTTTGAAGATGATTGTGTAAAAAAGATCACATTCAAAGAAGCAAATAAGAGTTATGAATTTACATTTACAAACCATGATGATACTGTTGTGGATTTGCCAGATGTAGACTAACAATTAATTGATTGCTACTATAAAGGACTATCATCGTTTGATGGTGGTCCTTTTAAAATAAGTGTATTTATTTCTTGACCTTATTTATAACTTAATGTTATAATGCGTGCGATTAAGCGTATTATATATACGCGTAGTAAGATTAGACATATTTGGAGGACAACAAAATGGCAGATAAGAAATTAGCTATCTTAACATCCGGTGGAGATGCACCAGGAATGAATGCATGTATTCGTGCTTGCGTAAGATATGCATTAACAAAAGGTTACGAAGTATATGGAGTAGGTCGTGGTTACGTTGGTCTTTTAGAAGATGATATCTTCCCAATGGATCATGCTTCTGTTACAAATATCGTTCAACTCGGTGGAACAATTATCCGTACAGGAAGAAGCAAAGAATTCGCTTGTGTAGAAGGAACAAAGAAGGCTCTTGATAACCTCAAGAAACGTGGTATCGAAAACTTAATCGTTATCGGTGGAGACGGTTCTTTCCATGGAGTACAAAGAATGTATGATGTATTTGGATACAATGCAGTTGGTATCCCAGGAACCATAGACAACGATATGGGTTATACAGACTATACAATCGGTTTTGATACAGCTTGTAATACAGTTTTAAGCGCAATCCTTTCATTAAGAGATACAATCGCTTCTCATGATCGTATTATGGTTTTAGAAGTTATGGGACGTAACTGTGGAGATATCGCTCTTTGGTCAGGACTTGCAGGTGGTGCACAAACAATCGTTTGCCCAGAAGAAACATCAGATGTAAATAAACTTGCAGATGAAGTTAACAACATTATCGTATCTAGACATAGACAATCAGCATTAGTAGTTGTTGCAGAAGGATGTAAGGAAATTGAAGAACCTTTAATGAAGAGATTAAGAGAAGTTACAGGAAGAACAGTTAACTTTGTTAACTTAAGCTACGTACAACGTGGTGGTAGCCCAACAATGTTAGATAGAGTTCTTGCTGCACGTTTTGCAATTCATGCTGTAGACCTTATTGATGAGGGCAAAGGCGGAAGAGCAGTTGGTATCGATGGTAGAAAGATTATCGATGTACCTATCGCAGATTCACTCTACGGCGAAGATAAAGAATTCAATCATCAACTTTATTCCATCGCAAATATAATCTCCAAATAATAGAATATTAACAAATATATATTAATATGTTATACTTAATGCAGGTTTAATAGACCTGCATTAATTTTATGTTAGGAAGGGAATTATGGCTTATTCAAAGTTTGACAAACAAGAAGAAAAGTTAAACAAAGAGCGTGAAAGACATCCAGATGAAAAACACCAAGAAAAGTATAATAAGCGCCAACAAAAAATAGACGAAGAAAGATGCAAATGGCTTGTTAAAGAAGAAAGGATTGAACAACATATTGCGAAAAGAGATCCTTTAATGGCACATATTTTTGATGTCGTGGAAGAAAGCCGTGCAAGACCAAATGGAAGATCTCCTTTTGTGGATGAAATTAAGGTTATAAAAGATGTCCCATATAAAACAATAGATGGTGAGACATTGGTTCTAGATATTTATCTTCCTTCAAGACCAGTTGCAGAAAAAAGTCCTGCTATATTAGATATACCTGGTGGTGGTTGGATGATACACAATAGAAATAGAAGAGATGGATATGCTAGATTATATGCTGTAATGGGTGCTGTGGTTTTCGTCATAGACCATAGACTTTCTCCTAAAATTGTGTTCCCACAAAATTTAGAAGATTGCATAGATGCATTTAATTTCATAGTAGATAATGCAGAGAAGTATAATGTTAATAAAGATTTGATCACCGTCACTGGAGATAGTAGTGGTGGTCACTTAACAGCATGTTTAAGTTGTGCTGCAACAGATGAGATATATAGATTAAAACTCAACCTTCCAGAGTTAAAAGCAAAACCTAAATATAATATATTTATTTCCGGTGCATTTAGTACAGAAATTATGTATAGAATCCCATGCACAAATCTTTTAATGGTTAGATATATTAATAGAAAAAGCACAAGAAAGAAGAGCAGAGAATGGGACTATTACAAAGAATTAACTCCATATAATTATCTTAATAAAGACTTTCCTGAATCATACAACAATGGTGGTGTGGGAGATTTATTATGTCTTGGAGAAGCAAAACGTATGGCAGGAAAACTAGATGCTGTTGGCGTTAAGAATGAATTCTATGTTGGAAAAGTATGGTGGAATAGCGGCCACTGTTATGTTCTACGTACTCCATTTAAACCGGCAAGAGAAGATACAAAGAAATATCTTAAATGGTATATGGAACGCATGAAGGATAATGGCTTAGATATGAGTGCAAATTATGCAAGAATAGAGAAGTTCTTGGACAATTACAAAGCAGCATTAAAAGGAGACATAGAGTGTTAGAAAGACATCGTGGTGGCGAAGAATATATTGCTGAAGTTGTAGACTTTGGCATGAATGGAGAAGGGATAATAAAACTAGATAACTATCCTGTATTTGTTAACAATGCCATAAAAGGAGAAAAGGTTAAGATTAGACTAACATACACTAAAAAGGATTACGCCTTTGGAGAATTGTTGGAAATTATAGAACCATCTCCAGATAGAGTTAAACCAATTTGTCCATATTATGCCAAATGCGGTGGCTGTGATATGCAACACATCTCATATGAAAGACAACTTGAAATAAAGAGATTACACATAGAAAGGACACTAAAGAAGAATGCAGGGATTGAGATAGAGGTCCCAACACCAATATCTAAAAACCAATGGAAATATAGGAATAAACTTGCCCTTCCATTTGGAAAGAGGGGAGATAGAGTAGTTTTAGGTTTCTATGAAAAGCAAACACATAAAGTAGTTCCTATGAAATTCTGTCCACTTCACGAGGATTGGGCTTCTAACGTTATTAGAATAATAACGGAGTGGGCAAACGAGAATAACATCAGTGTATATGATGAAATTGCGTTAGAGGGCTTTTTAAGACATTTGGTGGTACGTAAGTTAGATAGACTTGAGATAGTTATTGTTGGGAACGGGGATGAGCTTTTAAATAGAGCAGAACTTATTTTAAAACTTAAACAAGAACTCGGGGATTATGCATTATATTTCTCACCTAACAAGGCAAGGGGAAATGTAATACTGGGAGATACTGTTGAATTTATATCAGGAAATCAATCTGCACAAGATATATTAGGATTAAAGGTTAAGCTTTCGCCATTATCTTTCTTGCAAGTAAACTTAGATGTAATGAAGGCATTATATGATGATGTTGCAAGACAATTAGATGGATATGATGGAGATATTATAGAACTATTCTCTGGTGTAGGAATATTGACATCGTCATTGGCAAAGCGTATGCCAAGAGCATATTTCAAAGCAGTTGAAATAGTTCCAGAGGCCGTAGAGGACGCAAAAGAAATAGCAAAGAATGCAGGATTGAAAGATAGAATAGAGTTTATTTGCGAGGATGCTGGCAAGTATATGGAAGAGCTTTCAGAGAGCCAAAAGAAGAAGGTTTTAATCGTAGATCCGCCTAGAAAAGGGATTGACTCAAATGTCATAGAAAAGGCTTTATTAGCACGTTTTGATAAGATAATCTATGTATCTTGCAATCCTGCAACATTAGGAAGGGATATAAAATTATTACAGGATATATACAAAATTGAGTACATACAACCATATGATATGTTTCCACAAACAATGCATGTTGAGACGGTTGTAGTTATGGCAAACAAATAAACAAAAAAAGGAGACACAGAAATGATTATTAAGGCCGTGAAGTTTTTTGAAAAAGGGTTTTATGCACAAGGCTTCGCATTTGGCGGAGAAGAAGGAATGGATAAATTTGATAATAATATCCAGTATCGTGGATCTCTCCAAAACTATGTAATTGACACAGGGAAGGATGTAATTTTGGTTGATACAGGTCTTCCAAAAGAAACGCCTAATGGAGCATGGGATGGGAAGGCACAAACATACCTTGGCAGATGGATTGAGGATTATATCTCTGCTCTTAAAACAGCAGGATATGAACCATCACAAGTAACAAAAATAGTATTAACACATAAACATGCGGACCATTCTGGAGAGATTAGAAGTTTTCCAAATGCAAAAGTTTATGTAAATAGAATTGAATTTGAAACAGATGAGATAAGAGCATTAAAAGATCATCCAGGCTTAACGCCGGTAGATTTTACAGATGGACCTTATTATAACTTTAAAAGAAGCCAAATAATTGCGCCGGGAGTTCGTATGATTCCAGCTCCTGGCCATACATATGGTAATAGTATCGTGATAGCTGAGAATGAAGGGTTGTTCTTTATGTTCCATGGGGATATCACATATACAGATGAGGCAATGTATGAAGATAAATTGTCTGTTGTCTATGATGATATTTATTTGGCTAGAAGCACACAGAATACAATTCGTGAATTCATTTGCAATCATCCAACAGTATACTGTGGAACACATACACCACTAGGATATGAAAATCTAGAGGCAAAACGAGTTATGGACCTTGACAATCCACCAGAAACAATTTGGCCTGGTGAAGACTACTATGTTGTTGATGAGGGAACAGGTAAATATATTTGCTCTGTATGTGGTTATGTTTATGATCCAGCTGAACACGATGGTGTTGGTTTTGAGGATTTGCCAGAAGATTGGAGATGTCCAAGATGTAAACAACCAAAAGAAAAATTTAATAGGGCTTAATAACCAAAGAAAAAGAGACAATAATGAAAACGATAATATTGAACGGAAGTCCAAGAAAAGATTGGAATACTGCAAAGATGTTAAAAGAGGCGCAAAAAGGCGCAGAGTCTGTTGGAGCAGAGACAGAATATATGGATTTATATAGTTTGTCTTTTACTGGATGTAGATCATGCTTGGCATGCAAGAGAAAAAATGTAGAAAGGTGTAAGTGCTTTTGGAAAGATGATCTTTCTCCAATAATTGATCGTATTTTTTCTGCAGATTCACTTATTATTGGTTCTCCTATTTATTTGGGTGATGTTACTAGTCAAGTACATGCTCTTATAGAAAGACTACATTTTTGTGCGTTGTCATATGATGACTATTCAAATTATTTTACTGATAAGGTTAATGTGGGAATTATCTTAACAATGAACGCACCAAAAGCATATTACAATATAGAATATAGAAAAAAGGCTAAAGAAATTGAGCAGTGGTTTAAGGCATTGAACGGAAAAGTGGATGTTTATGCCTGCTGTGATACACTACAAGTAACAGATTATAGTAAATATAATATGGCAGGCTTTAGTGAAGAACACAAAAAGGATGTTCGAGAAAAGCATTTTCCAGAAGATTTGAAAAATGCATTTAATATGGGCGTTGCGCTAGGAAAAGAATAATAGATAATTAATATCAAAACAATATGGCAAGTTCAAAAGAGTATAAAGATTTTATATTGGAGCAGTTAAGTTCGTTGGGAGAAATATCTTGTAAACCCATGATGGGAGAATTTCTTTTGTATTATAAGGGGGTTCTCTTTGGTGGTATTTATGATGATAGACTCTTAGTGAAAAAAGTAGATAATAATAAACAATATAATATGGAAAAATCAATACCATATGAAGGTGCAAAACCAATGTATTTGGTGGACGCAGAGGATTCTGAAACATTAAACAAAATTATAATAGATACATATTTAGGATTGGTAAAATAGGAGGAATGCTATGAAAACTACAAGAAAAGTTTTAGCATTAACAATTGTGTTAGTAGTCATAATTACTTCAGTATTATGTTTGACTGCATGTAATAAGAAAAAAGATTGCGATTGCAAACCTGATTTTGAATTGTGGAATGATTGCGTTGCATTAAATGGGTTAAAGGATTATGTTAGTAAGACAACAAATCCTAACTCACAAGATTTTATTCCTGTCGAAGATAGAATAGCTATGTTTGATATGGATGGTACATTATGTGGAGAATTGTTTCCAGAATATTTAGAGTATTTATTGCTTGAATATCGTTGCTTAGATGATCCTAATTATAATGCAAGCGATGAACTAAAAGCTGTTGCACAACAAATCAGAGACTCCGGTGCAGAATATAAGACCCCAGCAGTAGATCACTTTGATGTTGTTCACGGAGAGGCACAAGCAAAAGCTTTTGCAGGATTAACTGTAGATGAGTTTAAAACTTATGTAAAAGCTTTTTTAAATAGAGATGCAAAGGGATTTACTGGACTTAAATATTCTAATTCCTTATATAAGCCAATGATAGAAGTAGTTGCATACCTCCAAAAGAATGGATTTACAACTTATGTTGTAAGCGGTTCAGATAGAATACTTTGTAGAGTTGTAGCTTGTGAACAATTAAATATTCCAGAAAATCAAGTTATAGGAATGGATGTTACTATGGTTGCATCTAATCAGGGAGATAAAGATAGCCTAGATTATCAATTCAATGCAGATGGAGAAGATAAACTTGTAAGGGGAGACGAACTCTGGCTTAAGAACCTTAAAATGAATAAGGTATTCAATATTGCTCAAGAGATTGGCAAACAACCAGTTCTTTCTTTTGGTAATAGTTCTGGAGATGTAAGTATGCATGAATACACAATTTCAAATAACAAATATAAAGCAATGGCATTTATGCTTATAGCAGATGATACGGAAAGAGATCATGCAGACATGGTAGAAACAAATAAGAGAAAAGCATCTTGGGAAGAACATGGATATACAATTATTTCTATGAAAAATGATTTTAAGACTATCTATGGAGACGGAGTAGTAAAGACAGCTTAGTATGAAAATATATCACGGAAGCATAGTTTATTCTAAGGGCATAAAGAATCTAGTCGAATATAAGGGCAGCTATATAGTTGTCCAAGATGGAATAGTGGAAGGAATATATGAAACTCTTCCAGAGAGATACTCTAATGTAGAAATCATAGACTTTGGTAGAGACGTTATTATTCCTGCTTTCACTGATCTTCATACTCATGCACCACAATATCCTAATCGTGGATTGGCAATGGATGAGATGCTAGTGAATTGGTTAGATAAATATACATTCCCATTGGAAGAAAAATATAAAGATGAGTCATTTGCAAGCGATGTATACGATGCCTTTGCAGATGATATGATAGCCCATGGAACTATGCATGCTGTAGTGTTTGGCACCATTCATAATAAGGCAACAGATATTCTTATTAAAGCTTTTGAAAAGCGTGGTATTATGTCATACGTTGGCAAAGTTAATATGGATAAAAATTGCCCAGATTATCTTCTAGAAAATACAGAAGAGTCCATAGACAAAACTGAGCTGTTTTTGCAAAATCACATAGATAATAAATATTCAAAACCTATTTTAACTCCACGTTTTGCGCCAACATGTAGTTTTGAACTTCTAACGAAATTAGGCAAACTAATGGCAAAATATAAGGTTGGTATTCAGACTCATATAGTAGAATCTTTATGGGAAAAAGAAGAGGCCAAAAAGTGTTTTGAAGGCTGTAGATGTGATATGCAGATTTATGAAGATGCTGGGTTATTAGAATATGGTCCAACAATTGCTGCACATTTCATTTATCCATCTCAAGAGGATATAGATATATTAAAGAAACATAATGGAATTGCTGTTCAATGTGCAGATGCAACCACCAATGTTATTGCTGGCATAATGCCAACAGGTTTGCTCTTAGATGATGGAGTTAAAATCGGAGTTGGTAGTGATCTTTCTGCCGGACAAAGTTTAGGCATATATTCACAAATTGCAAGTGCAATAAGATTATCCAAAATTAAGTCATTATATGAAAAAGAAAATAGAGTAATATCATTTGCCGAAGCATTCTATCTTGGAACAAAACAAGGAGAAGTTATATTTGGCAAAGTTGGTAGTTTTGAAAAGGGTTATTACTTTGACGCACTAGTCATTGGAGGATTAGAAGATAAATATCAAGAACTCAAACCAGTAGAAGTGGTTGAGAGATTTTGTTATGCAGGTGAAACTAAAAATATTAAACATAAATTCTTACGAGGCAAGGAGATTTAGAAATGGTAATTAAAAAGTGTAATGAATCAATGGTGCAACAGGTTGGAGCTTTTTATGATAAAATCGTTGAGTGGTTAGACTCTACCATTAATTATCCAAAATGGAGATATAAGGAATATCCTACAGGAGAATCTGTAAAGATAAAGGTTAAAGAAGGAAGTCAATATGTTTGTGAAGAAGATGGAAAAATAATTGGTGCTTTTGTTCTCAATACAGACCCACAAGGTAATTATGCAAAAGGGAAATGGTCTAAGGAAGTCCCTCTTGGAGAATATATGATTCTTCATACACTTGCCATAGATTATGAAACGCAAAAGAAAGGACTTGGAACTCAGGTAGTCCAGTTCTGTATTGATAAGGCAAAAAAGGATGGATATAAAGCATTAAGAGTAGATATAGTTCCAGGAAATATTCCAGCTCAAAAACTATATGAAAAGAATGGTTTTAAATATATTGGAGATGAAGATTTGGATCGAGGCTTTGATGATATCCCACTTTTTAGTTTGTTTGAGTTAAATCTATAAGAGGTACAAGATGAAGACAGGATTAATAATGGAAGGCGGTGCTATGAGAGGAATGTTCACATGTGGTGTGCTGGATGTTCTTATGGAAAACAATATAACGTTTGATGGCGCCGCAGGAATATCTGCTGGTGCGGTATTTGGTTGTAATTTTAAATCTAAACAAATTGGTCGTGCAATAAGATATAATAAGCAATTTTGTAGTAATCCAGAATTCTGTGGAATGAAATCATTAAGAAAGACTGGAGACTTTTATAATGTAGATTTTTGTTATAACAAATTGCCCAGTGAGATTGATATCTTTGATATAGAAACATTTAAGAATAACCCAATGGAATTTTACGTTGGGGCAACAGATATCAATACTGGAGAAGAAGTATATCATAAATGTTATGATGGAACAGGTGCGGACTTGCAATGGATGAGAGCATCTGCAAGTATGCCAGTTGTATCTAGACCTGTTGAGGTTGAAGATAGAATTATGCTAGATGGAGGAATTGTTGTATCTGTCCCTTATAAATATATGGAGAGTATAGGGTATGATAGAAACGTTATTATTCTTACACAGCCATATGGATATGTGAAAAAGAAAATCAAGTTTTTGCCAGTAATTTCTGCTACTCTTAAAAACTATCCTAAGGCTATTGAAGCAATGAAAGTTAGACATGAAAGATATAACATAGAAATGGCAGAAATAAATCAAAGAGAAAAAGATGGTGTTGCATTAGTAATTAGACCACCAGAAGATCTTGGGATAAAAAGAACGGAAAATAATCCAGATGAACTTGAAAGAGTTTACCAGATAGGAAGGAAAGTTGCTCAAGAGAGAATAGATGAAATAAAAGAGTTCTTAAAAGGATAGGAGATGCGAATATGTTTAGACAAATGAGAAGATTCAAGCAAGAACAAGATAAAGAAACTTGCATTAATATATTGAAAACAGAAAAAAGAGGAGTATTATCCTTAAGTGGAGATGATGATTATCCATATGGTATACCAATCAATTTTTTCTATGACGAGGAGAATAACAAGATTATCTTTCATGGTGCCGGAGAAGGACACAAAATAGATGCTATAAAAAGAAATAACAAAGTTTCATTTTGTACTTGGAATAAAGGAGAACAAGTAGAAGGTCAATGGTATTATAAAGTTATAAGCGTCATTGTTTTTGGCAAGATAAAAATAATTGAAGATGGAGATTATAAAGTCAGCATATTAAGAAAACTAGGACAAAAGTACTATCCAAATAAAGATGATGTTGAAATAGAAATAAACAAGGATTTACATAGAGTCACTTTGCTAGAATTAGAGATTGAACACATGACCGGTAAAATTGTAGAAGAGAGATGAACCAAGTAAGGAGATACAATACATTTTCAAATTGGTG
>CAMVBZ010000023.1 GCA_947165815.1 uncultured Clostridia bacterium | reverse complement strand
ACTTCCATCTTTAGTTACTATTTCTTGCCATGGAATAGAGTATATGCCGTCAAAGAGTTCATCAAATGTTGTGGCAGTGAAGGAGGAAATAACAATACGAATACGATTACTTGTACGAAGGAAAATATTACTTCTTACAACATCTAAAAAAGTGCCTTCATATGTGATTCTTCCATACTCAGCACCACTTGGATTATATCCTAGTTTAATTATTTCCCTTTTAGTTACTGCCTCAATACCACTTGCAGATGCGGATTCTATTAGTAATTTGCCGTCAAAAAAACTCATAAGTTAATAATAAGATTATTAAAGGGAATAGTCAAGATGCAAACAAAAACACCACCCTAAAAAGGATGGTGCAATTGTTATATAGTGTTAATAATTAGATAATGTAAAGTTTGTCTGAACTTGTAGCAGTAACTGGATCGTAAACACTTAATGAGATAACGATTTTATTATTATATTCATCTGTTAATGGAATGTTAGAACCGTTAACGTTGTCTACTAAAAGAAGTTCGGTGTTAATAGCATTTACATATCTATATGTATATTTGCTATTTGTGTTGATTTGTTCAATTCTAAAGATACCATTTCCAGCATATGTGCATGATGTTTGGTTACTCTTCTCATAAATAACTATTGGGTTTGTAAGAGTTGCTTCATTACGTAAATCATATACTACAAAGTCTCCTGTATCTTCTTCTACGCATACATAATCTCCATATACATATAAATGTTTAACATTATCTGTTGTTAATGATGCGATTTTAATGTTCTTATTTAAGTCGAATACATAGTATTGACTTGCAACATTATCAAGTGCAACTAAGAATGTATTACCTGCAGCAATAACATTGTCTATTGTAGAAAGTGTATTTAAGTTTTGACCGAATAAGTACATGTGATCAACTACAGAACCGTTGTAAGTTGCATATGCATAATATCTTTGGTTACTGTTAACGATAGATGTGATAACGTGATCTACATTAAATAAATCTGGTGTACTTACTAAGAAGTTTCCATCTGTATCTGTGATATAGTACATATAGGACTTGCAAACGAGGTAATTTTGAATTCCATATGCTTTTATGGCAAGATATGGTTTGTTGTTGTTTGCAGTGAATACATTAAATTTATCATCAATAATATATCCTGCAAATAATCTTGTCATTGTACCTGTTGGAATATCATATACCCAGAATCTATTTTGCAATTTTTGTTCAAGTGGTCCAATTGATTCGACATAGTCATAGTCTGTTGAACTGTTTGGTACTTGTCCTTTTGTTAAGAGGAATACTTTACCATTTGCAATAACTTTATGTGTTACTTGTGAAAGACCGAAGTCTAATGAGAGAACAGAAACTGCAGTAGTTGAATTGTATCTGTTGAAGAACAAGATTTGGTTAGTTGCAGCACTTTCATAGTAGTAGTAACCACTTAATCCAGGAACTGCTGTTCTTTCTGCATATTTATCATTTACAGAGAATGTTGGAAGGATTTCACCAGTGTATTCTTCACGTGAATAGTCTTCGATGCTTACTCTATAATTCTTAGATGCATCTACAGTTTCATATAATACTACGATATATTCTCCGAATGTAGCATCCTTATAAAGTGTATTATCGAAAGTTGGATTTAAGTAACTTAATGATTGAAGTTGATATTGGCTTGAAATTGGGCCAGTATAAACACGCATAATATTTCCATATAAGTCTATTGAATATGCACTACATGCACCTGAGTTATCATTTTTGTGTGCAATTCTGAAATAGTGTAGAGAACCGCCAGTATAATGTAAGTAATTAGTTGTATCATAGAATGCAAATGATATATCAGATATGAGCTTTTTGTTATATACATCATAGAGATAATAGTCATTTCCAAATGTATCTGTGGATTCTGTATCATAAACAACCAAAACAACTAAACCGTTTGGAGCATTAAGATAAGCACCCATATTTGTATATTTTGCTGGCAATGTTACATCCTCATAAGATGTAGCAAGGGTAACTGATTCTTCAGCTTTTACATTATCTAGATTAAGAACTGTTTGTCCTGTGACAGGAAGTGTGCTTGTGCTAGTACCAGTAGTGGTTTCTTCTTGTTTTTTGTTACATGCAACGAGTGCAAATGCAGCAACGATGAACATGGCAACAAGTAGTACACTCAATATTAATCTAGAGTATTTTCTATTGTTTGTTCTCATATTATCCTCCGTACTATTAAAAATAGGTTAATAAAATTATAAATATTTATTAAAAATTAGTCAATGTAGAAAAAACCAGAGGCGAACCTCTGGCTAATTTTTACTGTGCTAAAACCTTGGATAAGAAGTCTTTTAAACGTGGGTGTTGAGGGTGGTTAAATATTGCATCTGGTGTTCCTTGTTCAAGAATCCCACCTTGAGCCATGAATAAGATTCTAGTTCCTACTTCTTTTGCAAAACCGATTTCGTGTGTAACGATAACCATAGTCATACCGGTATCTGCTAGTCTCTTCATAAGTTCCAAAACTTCTCCAACCATTTCTGGGTCAAGAGCAGAGGTAGGTTCATCAAACAGCATTACCCTTGGTCTCATTGCCAAAGCTCTTGCGATAGCGGCACGTTGTTTTTGTCCGCCAGAAAGGGAAGAAGGGAATGCTTCGGCTTTATCTGCAAGACCAACTTTGTTTAAAAGGTCCATAGCGTGTTCTTTTGCTTGAGCAACTATTTCTTTCTTAGAAGAGAATGGCAACTCCATGACCTTTCTTTCTTTTATTTCGGTTATGCCATATTTTTTACTTTCTAACTTGTTTTTCTTTTGGTTAAGTTTAATGACTTGCTTTGTTAAATCATGATCATAAGAAGCAAAATCTTTGCCTCCTTTTTGAACTATTGTCTTTGTTGCAAGCCATTGTTCTTCTATGGGTTCCAATTGATCGTTTATTGCATCTATCTTGCCCTGTATTTTTGCCATGCTGTGTTCTATCTCTTTGCTATGTCTTTTTAGAATAGATCTTGCTATAGCATTTTGAATAGGGAAGACAATTTTTTGTAACTTTTGTTTTCTTAGCTTCTTTTTGTTAATTAAGATTGGAGCAAGGGTTATATTATCCAATACATTCATGTTGTTGAATAAATTGAATTGTTGGAAAACCATTCCCATCTTTTGGCGGTGTTCATTAATGTCAACTCTTAAGTCTGCAAGGTCTACGCCATCAAAATAGATATGACCAAATGTTGGGTCTTCTAATACGTTTAAACATCTTAAGAAAGTAGATTTACCTGAACCAGATGGTCCAATAATAACGACTTTTTCGCCTTCATTAATTGTTTCTGTAATGTTGTCCAATACTAGGAGGTCTCCGAAACTCTTTGTTAAGTTTTTAACATCTATTAATCCCATAAACCCTCCTATTTGTTTCCTTTAAAGGCTTTTCCAAGACGACCTCTCCAATCATCTTTTTTGTTTATCAGTTTTGTTTCTTTGCCTTCTTTTCTAAGCCATTTTTCAAGGCATTTGATTAGAAGTGTTATTGCTATAACAAGAACTAGATAGAATAGAGCAAGTATTACATAAGGAATGATGTATTCATATGTAGCATCTGCAATACTCCTAAATGCCTTAGTTAAGTCTACAACCGCTATAAAGCTTACAACTGATGTATCTTTAATTAACAAAATAAATTCGTTACCTATGGTTGGAAGGATATTCTTGATTGCCTGAGGAATAATTACCTTAACCATTGTAGCTGAATATGAAAGTCCAAGAGCACGTCCAGCTTCCATTTGTCCTTTATCTACACTCATAATACCTGCACGCATAATTTCGGCTTGATATGCTGCTGAATTAAGACCAAATGCAATTATAGCAACTACAAGTTTGTCTACCTTTAATCCAAGAGCAGGGAACAATACGAAATAAGTTACAAGTAATTGTACTACAATAGGGGTTCCTCTAAAGAATCCCATGTAGATATCAGACGTTACAGAGAAGAACTTAGGAAGGAATTTGTACTTTGGAACTACTTTGGTAATAGCAATTATGGTACCAATTACTAATCCTATTAACAAGCCAGAGACGGCGATCAGAGCCGTAACTCCGAGGCCGTCTAAGACATCATGATATCCGCCTTTTGTAACGAATTGTTTAACAAATACTTGCCACGCTTTTTCCATTATTTATTATGCACCAAAATATTGTGTGATGATTGTGTTAATCTTTGTTTGATTTGCTGCGATCCATTCATTAAGTTTTGTTAAGAGTGCTGGATCTCCCTTATCTACTGCGAATGCATATTCTTCTTCTGTAAGAGCGATATTGATAACCTTAATGTTTGTGTTAGATGCTGCGAGAACTTTTGCTGGACCTTCATCTACTACTACAGCTGCAACGTTTCCTGCTACTAAATCTTGAACTGCAAGAGCAACTGTTGTGTATCCTGTTGCATCTAAGTTTGCAAATCCTTCAAAATCCCAGTCTTCATCACCTTCTACATAGTAGAGTCCTGTTGTTCCGTTTTGTACACCTATTTTGGTTCCGTTTGCATATGCTGCAAGTTTTTCCTCAACTTGTGCTGCTGTTGTAAGTCCATCGAATGTTGTGTCTGATGCCTTTACGATAACCATTTGTGATGCATTATAGTATGTTGTAGAGAAGTTAACGATTTGCTTTCTTGTTTCATTAACTGTTAATGCAGCTGCACCAATGCTTGTTGTTTGTCCAACAGATGCTACAACTGAATCGAATTCCATATCTTCAATCTTAAGTGTGTAACCATTGTCATTTGCAAATGCTGCCATAATATCCATATCAATTCCTTTGAATGTGTTACCATCCTTGAATTCAAATGGAGGGAAAGCTGCGTTAGTTGCAACTGTTAATGTATTATCTGCTTTCTTGTTACATGCTGTAAGAACAAATGCTCCTACTGTTGCTAAGATAGCTACTAGTGCTAAACAAACGATAATTTTAGTTATTTTTTTCATAATTGTGTCTCCTATGTTTTTGTTAGATTGGTTGTATAATAATACGTCTTTTGCATAAAATCAACTAAAAATTTATAAAAATGTTAAAAAATTGCAAAAATATTTAATTTTATGCATTTTTACCCTTATTTTTATGCATTTTACAATTTTTATGCATTTTTGAGTGTAAAATAAACTAACATTGACAAAGAAAAAATATAAGTAAGATAATATTTATAGGTAGATATGAATGAAAAATTTATAAAAACTAAGAAAAAAGCATACACACTTTTTATTATCCTAACATGTTTATTGTGTTTAGGAATTCTTTTACTTGTAGCTGGAGTCTTAATTTTAACATTAGCTAAAATGACGGGTCTTTCCATTCCATTTATTATTTTAGGTTGTGCGTGTACGCTCGTGGGCATGTATGGAGCGCCTTCTGCCAAAACCAATTACAGAACATATCTCAAGTACGAGTTATTCATTAAGAGTGTGAATGAAGAAGGGATCACGAGTAGGGATATATTAATGAATAGAGTCAATATGAGTGAAGATGCTTTTGACAAGATGGTTAGCTACTGTATTAAGAATGAATATATTAAAGAAATAGAAGAAAAGAATGAAGTTAAAGAAGATAATCCAGTATGTCCTAATTGTGGGAAAGAAATACCAAAAGATAGTGAGATAAAATTTTGCCCGTATTGTGGTGCATCTTTAGAGGAAAAAGAGGAATAAAATTATAAATATAAATTTATAAATGGTATTGACAAACCCAACATTCATAATTATAATGCGTAAGGCACGTGAGAACAAACTGTTTAAGAGCGTGAATAAAATAAGCAAAAGAGGTGTCTATGAAACAATATGACATTTGTATAGTTGGAGCAGGTCCAGCTGGAATATTTACCGCAATTGAGTTAATTAAGAACGGCAGAAAAGATAAGATCCTTATAGTAGAAAAAGGCAAACCCGTTGAGAAGAGACATTGTCCAAAGGCAGAGACTGGTGTATGTGTAAACTGTTCACCATGTAATATTACCACAGGATTCTCTGGCGCAGGAGCTTTCTCAGATGGAAAGTTATCTCTATGTGAAGAAGTCGGTGGTGAATTGCCAGATTTAATTGGTCATTCATTTGCTCAAGAGTTAATAGACTATACAGATAAAATCTATCTTGAATTTGGTGCAGACACACATATTGAAGGTTTAGGAAATGAAGATAAGATTAAAGTAATCCGCAAGAAAGCAATTGCAGCAGGATTAAAACTTGTAGACTGTCCTATTCGTCATATGGGAACAGAGAAAGCACATGAAATTTATTATGGAATTGAAAAGTATCTTTTAGACAATGGCGTAGAGATGCTCTTTAATACAACATGTTCAGACATCATTTTAGAAAACAATGAATGCAAAGGCATAATCATTGGTGAAGGTGAAAAGGCTGAAAAGATATATGCAGGAAAGACCATTATTGCAACTGGCAGAAGAGGCGCAGAGTGGCTTGAAAAAATTTGTTCTACATATAATGTAGATCATGGTCCAGGAATCGTAGATATCGGTGTAAGAGTAGAAGTTAGAAATGAAGTTATGGAAGATATCAACGAAGCTTTATATGAAAGTAAGTTAGTTGGATTCCCAAAACCATATCAAGACAAAGTTAGAATTTTCTGCCAAAACCCATCTGGATTTGTTGCACAAGAAAACTATGATAACAACTTAGCCGTTGTAAATGGACATAGCTTTAAGGATATTAAGAGTCAAAACACAAACCTTGCAATTCTTTGTTCACATAGATTCTCCGAACCATTCAAGCAACCAATCGAATATGCTATTAAAGTTGGACAATTAACAAATATGCTTGGTGCAGGAAAGATTATGGTCCAAAGATATGGAGATATTATTGCTGGAAAGAGAACATGGCAAAGAGAATTAGATAGATCTAATGTTAGACCAACTCTTAAAGATGCAATTGCTGGAGATATTACAGCAGCATTCCCATATAGAAGTATGACAAACATTCTTAAGTTTATTGAGATGGTAGATATGGTAGTTCCAGGTTTTGCTGGATATGAAACATTGCTTTATTCACCAGAATTAAAATTCTATTCAAATAAGATTAAAATGGATGAACATCTCACAACATCTGTCAAAAACTTGCATTGCTTAGGTGATTCAAGTGGTTGGACAAGAGGATTAATGATGGCTTCTGTAATGGGCGTATTAATGGCTAGAGAAATTATTTCCAACGACTAATTAAATTTGTAATTTAAAATAACGATAGAAAGTCTCAATTAATTTTGGGATTTTCTTTTTTTATGCTTGACATATACATAAAAGATGTTACAATATTAGCAGACAAGCATTGAGAGTGCTAACAAAATAGCATAATGAGTGCTAATATAATATAGGAGGATAATGTTATGGATACAAATAAGTTCACACAAAAAGCTTTATCTGCAATAAATAATGCACAGATGATAGCCATTGAAAAAAAGAACCAGGAGTTAAAGCCTGAGCATCTAGCATTGTCTTTGATACAAGATAAAGAAGGATTAGTAAGAAATATAATAGAAAAATGTGGTAGCAATGCAAATGCAATTGAAAGAGAAGTTGAACAAATAATAAATGGATTCCCAAAGGTATCTGTTAGTGGTGATGGAGACAGTGGTTTATATGTTTCCACAAATACTTCTATGATACTTGCACAAGCCGAGAAGTTTATGAAGAGAGATGGAGACTCTTTTGTTAGTGTAGAGCATTTATTTGAGGCTATACTAGACAATCCTACTGCAGCCCTTAAGAAGATATTTAGCAATTATGATTTATCTAAGTCCAAATTTGTTACAGCGTTAAAGCAAGTAAAAACACAACCAATTAACACAGACAATCCAGAGGACACGTATGATGTTCTTGGAAAGTATGGTTATGACCTAGTTGAAAGAGCAATTCATGGCAAGTTAGATCCTGTTATCGGAAGAGATGATGAGATTAGAAATGTTATTAGAATTCTTTCTAGAAAGACCAAAAACAACCCAGTATTAATTGGTGAGCCAGGTGTTGGTAAGACAGCAATTGTAGAAGGTCTTGCTCAAAGAATAGTAAGAGGAGATGTCCCAGAAGGATTAAAAGACAAGCATATATTTGCATTGGATATGGGTGCTTTAATTGCAGGAGCAAAGTACAGAGGTGAGTTTGAAGAAAGACTAAAGGCTGTTCTTAATGAGATTAAAAAGCAAGAAGGAAGGACACTACTTTTCATAGATGAATTACATACAATTGTAGGAGCCGGAAAGAGTGATGGTGCTATGGATGCTGGCAATCTTTTAAAGCCAATGCTTGCTAGAGGCGAGTTGCATTGTATAGGTGGAACAACCCTAGATGAGTATAGAAAATATATAGAAAAAGATGCTGCACTAGAGAGAAGATTCCAACCTGTTATGGTTGAAGAACCAAGTGTAGAGGACACCATTGCTATACTTAGAGGACTTAAAGAAAGATACGAAATATTCCACGGAGTTCGTATTCATGACCAAGCATTGATTGCAGCAGCAACTTTGTCAAATCGATACATTACGGATAGATTTTTACCAGATAAAGCTATTGATTTGGTAGATGAAGCTTGTGCAATGATAAGAACAGAGATAGATAGTATGCCTATAGAAATGGATGTTATTTCTAGAAAGATAATGCAAATGCAAATTGAGGAATTAGCCCTTTCTAAGGAAGAAGATAAGCTCTCAAAGGATAGACTAGAAGCTCTCAGAAAAGAACTTGCAAATCTACAATCGCAATTTAATGAAATGAAGGTAAGATTAGAGGCTGAAAAGAAAGGCATCAATGAAGAGCAAATGACCAAGGCCGAAATAGACAAGGTAAATCTAGAGATAGATAATGCCAAGAGACATGGAGATTTTGGTAAGGCTGCAGAGTTGCAATATGGAAAGCTTCCTCAACTTCAACAAGCGCTAGAAAATCTTAAAGGCAAAGAAGAAAAAGGAAATACTTTATTAAGAGATGAAGTTACCGCAGAAGAAATTGCAAAGATTGTTGCAAAGTGGACATCAATTCCAGTTACAAAACTAATGGAAAGTGAAAAGATGAAAGTATTACATCTTGGAGACGAATTACATAAGAGAGTTATTGGACAAGATGAGGCAGTTAAGAAAGTTTCTGAGGCAATACTTCGTTCTAGAGCAGGAATCTCAGATGAGAATAGACCTATTGGATCCTTTATGTTTATTGGACCAACAGGTGTAGGTAAGACTGAACTTGCAAAGACTCTAGCACAATACCTCTTTGATGACGAAAAGAATATTGTAAGAATTGATATGACAGAATATATGGAAAAATTTAGTGTTTCTCGTTTAGTGGGTGCTCCTCCAGGATATGTTGGATATGATGAAGGTGGACAATTAACAGAAGCAGTTAGAAGACACCCATACTCAGTTGTGCTATTTGATGAAATAGAAAAGGCCCATCCAGATGTATTTAATATCTTATTACAAGTATTAGACGATGGACGTATTACAGATAGCCAAGGAAGAACTGTAAACTTCAAGAACACCATTATCATTATGACATCCAACATTGGAAGCAATATTATCCTAGATAATATAGATGAGAATGGAAACTTTAAAGAAGGAACAAGAGATAGTATAGACCAAATCTTAAAATCTACATTTAGACCAGAATTCCTTAACAGATTAGATGACATAGTAATGTTTACACCATTATCTCATAGTAATATAGGTAAGATTGTAGACCTTATGTTAGATAAACTTAGAGGAAGACTTGAAAGTCAAAACCTAAAACTTGAAGTAACAGACAAGGCAAAAGATCTCGTTATTGAAGGTGGGTATGATGTAACATTTGGTGCAAGACCTTTAAAGAGATACATAGAAAGCAACATTGAAACTCCAGTAGCAAGAATCATTGTTGGAGGAAACTTGAGTGAAGGAAGCACAATTGTTGTGGATGAAGAAGATGGCAAACTTGTCCTAAGTGTAAAAAATAACTAATAACTACTTGCAATTATGGGTGGGCATAGTATAATATGCTTACCCATTAGTGGGGGCGTTCCGTATTCGATATTATGTTTGAAGCTCGGTAAGCATGCCGTAGAGAGGCTACGTAAAAAACAAAAACTAAACTTTGAAATGACAAAGAAACAAAAACATTGAGTCAATCCAGACTCGCAATCGCTGCATAATAGAGTATCAGCGTCATCACCCTGGGGCTTTCTGTTTCCTCAGCAAGTGGTGTCATAAAGACAGACAACGCAATTTGAGTGCTCAGTAGAATTGTTGTTATTATGAGCTTTTCAAGCACAGGTTTGTAGGTGAGTCGGTGTGAGAGAACTTAATTCACAAACTAAGCATGTAGAAGTCTAAGGGGATGGCATGGTAGACAGGAGTTAGACTCTCCTCGCCTCCACCAAAAGTTATGTTGAGCATTTATTTGTTCAACATTTTTTTAATAAAATGTTTTTTTGTTGCACATCTGTTGCACTCCATATGATATACTTATAGTAATATAGCTATAATTATCAACACATATTAGGAGAATTATTATGCCAAACCAAAAAGAGACAAAGTATGAAAAAGTAAAATTTGTATCAGCAGAAGATCTTGGAAACAAGCTTGATGCAATACAAGGAGCTCAAGCAAAACTCGAGTATGCACAAATGTACATCTTATCTTATGGACTCGATGAAGATGATCCTGAATTAGCAGATGAGATTGATATAGAGTCTGTGCTAGTTGCAAAGAATAAAATAGCAGAAGCAGCACTTGCTGAAAATAAGAATCCAACTGTTCAAGAAGCAGATAAAGTTAGTCTTTTCTTGGGAGATACTATGGGATATCTAACATCAGTTTCAAAGCAAATATCTGTAAATACAGATGATAATAAGTTAATGAGGAAATCTATCAATGGAGTCACAACTTTGCCAGCCTATAGAGATGCTTTACGCGATGCGGAAAATAAACAAAGGAATAAATCAGTAACTCAGAAAATTGAAGGGAAGCTTCCACGTGGCGTGGACTCAATTAAAGATCAATTGGCAAATTGTAAAGGTGGATTCTGGGAAAGAACATTCCGCACAACGTCTGCAGAGTACAAGAATTTTGAGCGTGAATTAGAAAGTTATTCAAAAGATGATTCTAAAGGAACAAAAAATCTTGAATCTTCTTCTTTGGCATATATTAAACACAAGTTCCCTAATTTAAAGGAAGGTCAGTTGCCAACTCAAGAGCAAATTAATTCTTTATCTGGTGCTGGAAAAGACAGAACTATGCTTGCTGTAAATACGTATAGAGCCATTATGGAAGCAAAGAATCAACCACGTATTGATAATTATACTAACAAATGCAAAAAGTACTATAGTGACTGTGTTGCATATCAAAGAAAAGAGTATGAGAAAAAGGTACAAGAGATTGAAAATGATGTAAAGCAACTCGGAAAAGAAATAGAAGCAGCAAATTCTGCGAATGCACAAAAAGAAGAAAATATAATTGTTGAAGCACCCAAAGAGGATATTTCATTCCAAAATCAATTATCTGAGGATGTTAAAGAAGTGAATGAAGAAGAAATGGAGAATCTTAACATCAATGAAGCATCAAAGAGTTTGGAAGAAGATGAGATGGGAATGGAACAATAATTCTATTGTATAAATATGATAACAAATCATTAATAAATTTGTCGGGCTTAATTGTCCGACATTTTTATTTGTTTTAATAATACCACAGTGATAGAATATTAATTGCAAAAAAGGAGATAATAATGGAAAGTGTATTAAAGATTGAAAATCTAAATAAACGATACCCTTCTTTTTCATTAAAAAATGTGTCATTCGAAGTTAAGCCTGGGGAAATAATGGGCTTTATTGGCCGTAATGGTGCTGGTAAAACAACAACACTTAAAAGTATAATGAATATGATTCATTATGAGAGTGGTAATATTTCTGCTTTTGGTCTAGACATGACTGAACATGAATTAGAGAATAAACAGAGAATAGGTTTTGCGTTAAGTGAACTAAATTATTATCCAAATAAAACAATCCGTACTTTAATGGATGTAACAAAAAAATTTTATAAAAATTTTGATGAACAAAAATTCAATGAAGTTTGCAAGCTTTTCAATTTAGATGTTAATAAGAAGTTGGAAGAGCTTTCTAGTGGTATGAAAGTTAAATATTCTGTTGCCATAGCTCTATCTCATAAGGCTGAACTTTTAATTTTAGATGAACCTACATCGGGACTAGATCCTGTTTCAAGAGACGAAATTTTAGATATATTCCGTGAGATAGTGAGAAACAAAGAAAGGGCGATTCTTTTCTCAACACATATTACTAGCGATTTAGATAAATGTGCATCCCACATAACATATATTCATGACGGTTCTATTCTATATACAGGTGCAAAGAATGATTTTGTAAAATCATATTTGTTTGTACAAGATAAGACAAAGAATGAATCTTTAAAAGATGAATATATTGCATATAAAGAATTAGAAGATTATGTTGAAGGATTAATTAGCATAGATAACAAGGATGTATTTATCAAGAATGGTATTGAACCAAAAGAACCAGATCTTGAACAAATTATGATTTATTTAGAAAGGAGTAAGAACAATGAAAGCTTTACTTTATAAAGAGTTTAAGTTGGCAATGCATCCTATGTGCTACATATTTGTTTGCTTATTCCCACTTATGATACTCATCCCATCATATCCTTTAGCAATAGGGTTCATATATATTTTGTGTTGTTATCCAGTATTGTTCTTAGGTGCAAACAAAGGACAACAAAGTAATGATTTATTGTATTCAACACTTCTTCCTGTACGTAAGAAAGATATAGTTATGGCAAGAATTTTAACTGTGGCAATTATGCAATTTGCTTATATGATAATCACGTCTTGTTTATATCCATTGGCATTGTATATGTCTTCAAAGAATGTTGGATCAGCGCCTGGTTTGCCCATTAGTGGTTTTGTCTCAATTTTAGCTATTGCAATTATAGGATATGCTCTTGCAGATTTAATATTCTTCCCAATTTATTATAAGAGAGGGAAGTCCATTGTTATGTCTACATTATTCACAATTATTGGATTTGTTGTATATGTTGCAATATTTACAATAGCTATTCCATATATTCCAGGTGCAGAAGGGTATAAGAGAATTCTTTGCGATAGTGGAATAGGAATACAATTTGCATTCCTTGGTGGAGCACTTCTTATTTATGTACTCATTCATTTGGTAGTATATAAGGTATCTGTCAAAAGATTAGAACAAGTAGACTTTTAATTAGGAAGTTTTCCCTTTATGAATGTCAAAACATATGTAAGAGTATCTGCTCTTTGTTTATTCTTTTGTTCTTGAGTTATTCCATCTCCATCTCCATTAAACATATCTAATATGTCATCGCTATCTCCTGTTGAAAAACTCATATGAGCCCCTGGAGTTATCATATGATGTTCATAAACTTGAGGCATTCTAGAGAGTGAGTCTGCTTTCATATTGTCATCTAATACACGATCATTAAAAGCTTCTAATAAAAGTGTTGGAAGAGTAGAATCTTTTAGAGTGTCAAATTGCATAACTTCTTCGCCACCTTTAACAATCTCATGCGCCTCATAGCAAAGAGGAGACATAAATATTGCACCCAATACAGAATCTTCATTTTCTACAGAATAACGCATTGCGGCACCACCACCTTGAGAATGTCCACCAACAAAGAACTTAACATTTGGGAACAATGATTTTCCTTTATTAACACAAGGAATGGTTTCATCTTCGTAGTTGAGATATGTCATACAAAGAGTTACATCTGGCATTATAACTACATAGCCTTGTTTTACTAGAGCAGTATTAAGATATTCATAGAAAGATGGACCAATTGCTGTGCCAACAAAGAATATTAAACCATACTTAGGAGTTATATCTTTTGGATATGATACTTGTAATCTATATTGTTCATATTCCTCAGCTTCTGGATTCATTAAATAAGAATCTGTTTGAACCTCATAATTATTATCTTTGGAGTAGTCTACGTAGTTGATGGATGCTTCTGTCTTTTTATTGCATGCAACTAATGAAACTAAACATGTGATTGCTAAAATAACTGAAACAATTATAGTAAATATGGTTTTAGATAATTTTCTCATAATACCTTCTTTGAAATGTGGTTAATAAAATTATAACTTTAATTGGGTAAATGTTCAATGTATTGAATTATTTAAGACTAAATAAGATTTAATTTGAAGAAAGGAATATATTATGATATATTTTCTTTGTATGGAAAACGAATTAAGGAAAAGACCAATAGACATTATTTGTTCTGTTTTAGTGTTCTTAGTGACACCATTTTTCTTTATATCCATATCTGCGTTAATTCCATGTGCATTCCGTCCTTTTTATTACATTAGTGTGGACACATTAAACATTCCAGAAGAAAGTGGTTATGAAAGAGAAGTATGTATAGAAGCATATGATGATGTAATGAATTTTATATGGGAAGGAGCAGAATTTAAGACCGGGCAATTAAAGTGGACAGAGGAGGAAAAGGGACATTTTGAAGATTGCAAGCCATTATTCTTTTTGCAACTTGGATTAGCAATTTCTTGTGGTACGTACCTATTGGTTTACTTAATATTACGAAAGACAAAAGTACTTAGACCAGCAAGGTTTAGGGATGTATCTTCAATAGCCTATGGTGGCATTGCTACACTAGTATTTGTTGGCATTGTTGGATTAATGGCTTTGGTTGATTTTGAACGATTATTTATAATATTTCATATGATTGCATTCCCGGGAAAAGATAACTGGACATTTAGCCCAACTTCTGAAGAGGTTATAAATATTTTGCCAGAAAGTTTCTTCTTGGTATGTGCTGTATTTATTATTGGATTGACCATAATTTTAAGTTCAGTTGCAGTAGGTGTTGGGTTTGGATTAAGAACCAAAAGATTTAAAAAACTCAAAGAACAAGAGGCAAATAACGAACTAGTTTAATGCTTATATTGGGCACTTTTATTTTATAAATCCAGACAATATAAAAATTTTTACTCTTTACACGCTAGGCGCATACGTGATAAACTAAAAGTCCATACTATGTAATTTTATATTACGTGTATGTGCATTATACGCTTAGGAGAAGGCATGAAAAAAAGAAAACTAATCATAATTCTTTTATTACTAGACATCATTGCGATTACTCTTATTGTTTGTAATGCAAAATTTGATATTTTCAACAAAGCCATTGCAAAGATTAGTGCTATGATACATCCTGCACAAGAGTACAATATTACTCCAAGGGATAAACCAAAGCCAACTCCAGTTGATCCAGTAGACCCAGAAAACCCAGATGAACCAGATACTCCAGATGAACCTGTTGTTATAATTAATTATCCATTGGAAATTACTTTTGACACAATGGGTGGTACAACTTCGGATGAAACTTCATTCTTCTTGGATGGTGTGGAGAAGACTATAGATGATTTAGTTTATCCAGAATGTGAATATCTTGAATATGAGTTCATAGAATGGGAAAAGAATGAATCTATTAAAGTCGAGGATAATAAAGTTATCTTTGTATGGGAGTTCTTTGCTAATTGGGAATATAGTCCACTAACATATTACACAAAACTTCTTTCCGTATCTAATTTCAATTTGAATGGTTCTAAGTATTGCAGAGAAATCGGAAAGGATACAACTTCTTGTGAAATATTATCCAACTTCAAATATAGAAGCAATGTTGCCACAGCCAAGCTTTATTCAAATAGTGCTTGTACAGATGAAATAACAGAATCCGATGTTGCAATTAATCCTGGAGTTAATAGTTTTTGGGTAAAAATAGATGCAGGCATACATGGCTCTGAAGTTTGGGAAGTAGAAGTATACAGAGTTATTGAGTATAGTGTATCCTTTACAGTTAGTGGTGTGATGGATTCTATAGATGGTCTTGAAGGCTTTATAGTAAAACAAAGAGATCATGCCACATTATCTAGAATAGCACCATTATTAAAGAAACCAGGTTATACATTCACACCTAGTGTAAGTTTGAGCACTGTTATAGATAGAGATATGGTTGTGGATATCAATGTCTCATTTACAACATTCCACGTTAATTATTTAGACACAAAGGGAGTTGCACATACTAATATAACATCCTTTAACATGAATGACGAATTTGAATTAACTCCAATTGAGAAAGATGGATATATCTTTAATGGCTGGTATATAGGAGATAATCCAATTACCAAGGTTGATGTAGGAACCACAAGCAACTTAAATATAACTGCAAATTGGACAATTATTGTATACACAATAACCTATGATTTATCGGGTGGTGAAGCAGATAATGTTGAAAGCTATACTGTTGAGGATAGTGTTACACTAAATAAACCTACAAAAAAGGGATTCGTATTCAATTCTTGGAACGTATTTGATAAAGATAATAACCTATTAACATATGATCCATCCTTTGGGTATAAGCAAGATGTAAAGGTAGTTGCCACATATAATGAAGCGCTAACATCTGCATTCTTTGGTAAGTATCCTCAAGAGGTTGTAACAGATGCAGGATTGATATCTAGACTAGATGCAATTTCTCCAGTAGATGGTATATATACTTTAGATGGAAATGAGTACATTTTAGAAACTGCAAATGGATTTATAGATGGCCTTAAATTTAGAGATGGCACAAGTGTAGTTAATGGACAAGACTATTACTTTAAACTAGCTCCAATTGAATGGGTAGAATTATATTCTAATGACAACGAATACACATTAATGTCTAAGTATGTTTTAGATGCTAATAGATTTGACGAGATCTTTAACAACTATTATTATGCAGAAATTTCAACATATGTTGAAAGTATGAAAGATATTATGTTTGGAGAAGAAGAATTATTCAACCTAGTTCAATCTCATATTAGCAATGCATATGAAACAGTAAATCAAAATCCAGAAGCATTTACAAATGTTGAAGAATGGGAATATCTTGATTTGGATGGATTTGTTTACATCCCTTCATACCAAGAGATATTAACATACATTGCAGAGGCAGATACATTAGTTACAGATTATGCCATAGCAAAAGGTTGTTTATTTAACCCTGTGAACTACAAGGCATTCTATTTCTATCGCTCACCTTATTCAGAATCTAGACAACATTATGTTGCAGGATACAATGCGAGTGGTGAAGGAACATCAGATGGATTCCTTGATATAAACAAAACATATGGCTTAAGAGTTATAGTTTGTGTTGAAAGTGGAGAGAA
>CAMVBZ010000022.1 GCA_947165815.1 uncultured Clostridia bacterium | reverse complement strand
AGTTATGGTACAATTTTGGTACATAGAGATAAGGGGGACACGGGTATGGTAGAGTCAAAAAAAGCAGCATTATTGTACATTTTAAAAATTTTAAAAGAAGAAACGGACGATAAACATTCTTTAACACAAAAGGAAATAATCAATAAGTTAGATACTTATTATGGAATTCAAGTAGATAGAAAAAAGGTATCAAGAGATATTAATGCTTTAATAGAATACGGCTTTGATATAGATAATAGTCGTCGTGGCACAAAAATGGTTTCTAGAACTTTTGATGACACAGAGTTGCATATTTTAATTGACGCGCTTCTTGCGAGTAAGTATATAACAGCAAAACAAACGGACGATTTAATAAAGAAGTTATTAACTCTCACAAGCAATTTCTTCAAGAGTCATGTAAACAGAAGATTCTTTGTTAATGATTGGGAAAAGTCAGATAATAAACAATTTTTCTATAACATATATACAATTATAGATGCCATAGATAGGCATAGACAAATTTCTTTTGATTTCTATAAATATAATTATGACAAAAAACTAGAATTTTCATTGTCTAGTACTCATACAACCTCTCCATATCAATTAATCGTTCATAATCAAAGATATTATCTAATGTCATATGATCCAGATATACCAAATTATAATGGTGGGCTAGGGAAAGTTTTCTATTGCAGAATAGATAGAATAAAGAATGTTAAAATCTTGGAAGATAAACCAGCCTTAGATATTCATACAATACCAGGATATACGAGAGGAATAGACTTTAGTAAATTCTCAAAACAAATGCCTTATATGTATTCAGATGACCCTGAGACAATAGTGTTTAAGGCAGATGCTACATTAGTAGATCAAGTAGTAGATTGGTTTGGAAAAGATATTCAGATTGAGCATGTTGATGGTGAAGACAAAGTACTAATAACACTAGAGGCTTGTCCTAATGGAATGGAGGTTTGGTTGCTACAATATTCTAAGTCCACAGAGGTGATTAAGCCAGATTCTCTTAGAGAAAAGATCATTCAAGACCTTAAAGATATTTCCAAAAGATACGGATTATAAGCTAAAAATAACTCAAAATAAGATAAAACGCTGTGCTTGGTTTGGTAAAAATTGGGCACAGTGTTATAATATATGAACAAAACAAAGACAGGAGGTATTGATTTATGAATAAGAAAATAGTTTCACTTTGTTTATGTATTTGTATTGTATTAATTATTTGCTCAGTATTTGTTGGATGTAATAACAAATACATAAAAACATATTCAGTAACATATGATTTAAACGGTGGTTCTTGGACAGAGGAATTTAAGCAATCCAAGAGCATGGAATCTAACAACCTAATCTCTATTATCAACGCATTATATTATGAGGGTGCAACAAGAACACTTCCAAAATATGGAGATATTAATGCACCATCTGGAAAGATTTTTGCTGGTTGGTATATAGACCAAGATTATAAAAAACCATGGACAGAAGGGAACTTCAATGCTTATATGGCAGAATTCCCAGAAACAACAAACATAAGAGTTCATGCAAAATGGATTAATGCGGGTTCATTAGATGTAGTTTACTATGTAAAAAACACAAGCACATCTTTCACAAGTGATAGTTTATTATGTAGAGTAGTAAACGTTGCTCATTCTTCAACAGCAGACCAAGTATTATCCACAGCACCATCTGTTTCTCAAATGGCACCAATAGATGGATTTGAATTCAAGGGTTGGGTAGAATCTCCAGAAGCACTTCAAACTCAATTAGATGAGACAGAAGCAAACAACGGACAAGTTATGCTTAATGCAAAATGGAAAGCAATACCAATGGTAACTCTATCATATGATTGCACTTCATATATAGATGACAATGGTGAGTTCCAAGCAATAGAGAATTGCCCAGTATGGTTCAATGGAACAGATTATAATTCTCCAAGAATTAGAAGAGACTTAATAACAGCAGAAACATTAACACAAGCAACAACAGAGTTTGAATCTCATTTAGAATTAAATGAGGGATTTGAATCCTATACTATTTCTAAGTGGATGATAGCTGAATACAATATGGATACAGGCAAGTATGAATTAAAAGAGTACACAGTATCTAATATCGTGGAATATTTGGAAGGTTATGATTATCTAACAGATTGGACATTCACACTTCTTCCAGTATATGATGCATAAAAGACTCTTTAAAAAGAAAGTCTTATTGTGTATAATAAGTTAACAAATAACAAAAAGGAGAAAAAAGTTATGACATTTATTTGCAATATTTGTGGTGTAGAATTCGAAGCAGATGATCAAGAATCCGCAATCTGCCCAGTATGTGGTGCAGGTGGTGACGATGTACAACCAGCATAAGGAGATTTAGTATGGGAAATAAATACGAAGGAACTCAAACAGAGAAGAACCTCCAAGCAGCATTTGCAGGAGAGTCTCAAGCAAGAAACAAATACACATATTTTGCTTCTAAAGCAAAAAAAGAAGGATATGAACAAATAGCAGCATTGTTCCTTAAAACTGCAGACAATGAGAAAGAACATGCAAAACTCTGGTTCAAAGAATTAAATGGAATTGGAGATACAGCAGAAAACTTACAAGCAGCAGCAGATGGCGAAAACTATGAATGGACAGATATGTACGAAGAATTCGCAAAGACAGCTGAAGCAGAAGGATTCCCAGAACTTGCAGCAAAGTTTAGAGGAGTAGCAGCTATTGAAAAGAATCATGAGGAAAGATATCGTGCACTCTTAAAGAATGTTGAAGCACAAGAAGTATTTAAGAAGAGCGAAATCAAGGTATGGGAATGCAGAAACTGTGGACATATCGTTGTTGGTCCAGCAGCTCCAGATGTATGCCCAGTATGTAACCATCCTCAAGCATATTTCGAAGTAGAAGCAAAGAACTATTAATATCTATGATATTAAATTGACCATTGCCTGCACAATACGTGTGGGCAATTTATCTACACTAGCAAGGAGAATTACTGGTGGTTATTAGAGTTTACGGAAAGGTTAATCTAGCATTGAATGTAACAGGAAAGATGCAAGGACTTCACACATTAGATATGGTGGAGACTAGCATTTCTTTGTATGACGAAATAGAGGTTAATAAATCTCAAGAAAGTCATATTGAATTTATATTTGATGAGAATAACTTTGTACAAGAAGTTAAAGATGATTACTATGTAAAACTCTGCCAGGCAATTTCTTCTTTCTATGCTAAATACGGAAAAGAAACAATATCTATAAAGATTAAGAAGGGAATACCATTTGGTGCTGGACTTGGCGGTGGCAGCGCTCCTATTGTTGGAATTATTAAAGCATTAGCTTTAATGAAAGGTGTAGAGCCAGACAAATGGTTTTTACTATCTCTTGGCAGCGATGTCCCATATATGTATGAGGGTGGATTGTGTAGGGTAAGCAGTCTAGGACAGGTTGTGGAGAAACTTGAATATAAGCCAATGAAATTACTCTTATCTTTTCCAGACGGCATTATAGATACAAAGGAGTGCTTCTTAACCTATGACAAAATAAATATTGAAAACATTCTTAAAACAAGAGAGATTGAAAGAATAATTGAAGAAATAACCTCAGAAAATCTATTTAATGATCTAGAATCTTCTGCGTTTTTATTAAACGAAGAAATAGAAAATACTATGTTAGAATTGCGAAAAAGAGGATTTGTACCTCATATGAGCGGTAGTGGCAGTGCAGTTTTTTCTATTTTAGAGCCAGATGTAGAAATAGATGAAGAGGTCGATATTATTTGCGACACCATGCCAAATGGTGTAGAAATTTTAGATAAAAAAATTTAAAAATTTTTAAACACAACATCTAGATAAAAATTTTTCAAGCAATACAATTTGTGGATTTTTTGGCCAATTTTTAACATTTTCTATTAATTTGCAAGAAAGAAAAAAGCATTTTTGTAAATTTTGGTATTGAGTATTATATATAACTTTGTTATAATAATAAAACCAAACGTTAGGGAGAAACTTTTATAAATGGCTATATTAGATAGTTATGCTACTTATCTGTTTCACGAAGGGACCAACTACCAAGCATACAAATTACTATCTCCAAGTCGCTGTTTTGAAAACGGTGTAGAGGGATGGTCTTTTAAATGTTGGGCACCTAATGCAAAAAGTGTTTCAGTAGTAGGAGATTTTAATCAATGGCAACCAGGACTCAATCCAATGGATAGGAGTGCAGATGGCATTTGGACTTGTTTCATTCCAGGGTTAAAACAATATGATACTTATAAGTATGCTGTAGAAACATCTACAGGTAAAACCGTACTTAAATGTGATCCATTTGGATTACACTTTGAAACAGCTCCAGCAAACGCTTCCAAACTTTATGATATTTCAGGATACAGATGGAAAGACAAGAAGTGGATGACAGATCGTCAAAACTTTGTACCATATGGCGAACCAATCAATATCTATGAAATGCATTTTGGAAGTTGGAAGAAGTACAAAGATGGAAATTTCTTAAATTACGAGGCAATGGCAGATGAACTTATTCCATATATAAAGAAGATGGGATACACACACATCGAGTTAATGCCAATGACAGAATTCCCATTTGAAGGAAGCTGGGGATATCAAGTTACAGGTTTATATGCACCTACATCTCGTTATGGAACTCCAAAGGGCTTTATGGAATTTATAGATAGATGCCATAGAGCAGGAATTGGCGTTATCTTGGACTGGGTTCTAGCGCACTTCCCAAAGGATGAACATGGACTTGCTAAATTCGATGGCACAGCATTATATGAATATTCAGATCCAAGAAAGGGCGAGCACAAAGAATGGGGAACATTAATTTATGACTTCGGAAAGAACGAAGTAAAATCATTCCTTATCTCTGCTGCAATGTTCTGGTTCGAAGAATACCATATAGATGGTATACGTTGTGACGCAGTTGCAAGTATGCTTTATCTAGACTATGGAAGAAAGAGTGGAGAGTGGGTTCCAAACCAATATGGTGGAAACTATAACCTCGAAGCACAAGATTTCTTAAAGCAAATGAATACTGCTATCTTAACAAGATACCAAGGTGCTTTAACAATTGCAGAAGAAAGTACCGCATTCCCACTTATTACAAAACCAGCATATACAGGTGGTCTTGGATTTAACTTCAAGTGGAATATGGGATGGATGAACGATGCACTTCATTATCTCTCATTAGATCCATTCTTTAGAAAAGACAATCATAATGATTTAACATTCTCAATTACTTATGCTTATTCGGAGAACTATATATTGCCTATCTCACATGACGAAGTAGTACATGGTAAATGTTCTATGATTAATAAAGTTCCTGGAGAATATAATGACAAATTTGAAGGGTTAAAAGCTTTCTATGGTTATATGTTTGGACATCCAGGGAAGAAACTTACATTCATGGGCAATGAATTTGCACAATTTATAGAATGGAATTACAAGCAAGAATTAGATTGGTTCTTGTTAGATTATCCACGTCATAAGGCTTTCCAAAAATTCATGAAGGATCTAAACCAATTCTATTTAGATAACAAAGCATTATGGCAATTAGACTGTTCAATGGAAGGATTTAAATGGATTGTTGTAGATGACAATTCTCAAAACATTGTTTCCTTCTTAAGAAGAGCAGCAGATGGAGAATATGTAATAGTAGTTGTTAATTTCTCACCAGTGGAAAGACTCAAGTACGTAATGGGTGTTCCAGAGAATGTAACATATAGGACTGAACTCATTTCTTCTTTGAAGAAATACGGAGGAGATGAAGAGAGACGTCCATCATTTAGAGCAACAGCAAAACCAGCACATGGGCAACCATGTTCAATCAAGATTAACATACCAAAAAATACAGTTATGTTCTTGAAACCAGAATATAAGGAGGAAAGATAAAAAATGAGTAACAACAAAAAAGAATGCATCGCAATGCTTCTTGCTGGCGGACAAGGAACTCGTCTTGGCGTTTTGACAACAGACGTAGCTAAACCTGCAGTTCCATTTGGAGCAAAGTACCGCATCATCGACTTCACACTATCAAATTGTGTAAACAGTGGAATTGATACAGTTGGTGTATTAACACAATATCGTCCATTCGAATTACACCAGTACATCGGAAACGGACAACCTTGGGATTTAGACAGATTAAACGGTGGCGTTTATGTTCTACCACCATTCATGAGAGCAAAATCAGGTGAGTGGTATAAAGGAACAGCTAATGCTATTTGCCAAAATATAGACTTCATAGATAACTATGATCCAGAGTATGTAGTAATACTTTCTGGAGACCACATCTATAAGATGGACTATGCAAAGATGGTAGAAGCACACAAAGCAAATAAAGCACAATGTACAATCGCAGTTCGTAAGGTTCCAATGACCGAGGCACACAGATTCGGTATTATGAACATGAAGTCAGATGGCACTATCTACGAATTCGAAGAAAAACCAAAACAACCAAAATCAAATAATGCTTCTATGGGTATCTATGTATTCACATGGAAAACATTAAGAAAATATTTATTAGATGATGATGCAGATCCAAATTCAGAAAACGACTTTGGTAAGAACATTATTCCTAATATGTTAAAAGATGGAAACAAGATGTTTGGTTATGACTTTGAAGGATACTGGAAAGACGTTGGAACAATTTCTTCCCTTTGGGAAGCAAATATGGATATTCTTCATGAAACAGAAGGATTAAACCTTGAAGATGATTCTTGGAAGATCTATGCAAGAAACCAAGCAGAACCACCACAGTTCGTTGGAGCAAACGGAAAGATAATAGATTCACTAGTTAGTGAAGGTACAATAATTGAAGGTACATGTAGAAACAGTATCATCTCACATAGCTGTAAGATTGGCAAGGGTGCAAATATAGAAGGATCCATCATTATGCCAGGTGCAGTTATTGAAGATGGTGCAGATGTTAGATATTCAATAGTTGGTTGGAATGCAACAATTAAGAAGGGAGCAAAAGTTGGTGAAACATTACCACCATCTAACCCAGGCGAATGGCAAATTGCAGTTGTTGGTCCAGCAGTAACAATTGAAGAAAACGGAGTCGTCTCAAAGGGCGAAATGATAGGATAAGGAGGAATGAATTATGAAAAATAAGACAATGGGTATTTTGTTTGCCTCCAATAGCGGATGTCAACTTAATGATTTAACAATACATCGTACAGCATCATCTCTTCCATTTGCAGGAAGATATCGTTTAATAGACTTCATTCTTTCAGATATGGTTGGGGCAGGTGTTACAAACATCGGTATTGTTACACAAAGCAACTACAACTCTTTAATGGATCACCTTAGAAATGGTAGAGACTGGGACTTAAATAGAAAGAGTGGCGGTATTTCTATATATCCTCCATTTGTTCTTAATGCATCACACGATGTATATCGTGGCAAGATTGAAGCATTAAAGACAGTTCGTGGATTCATGATGGAAGCAAAGGAAGAATATGTTTTGTTATCCAACACAAACATTGCAGCGAACATCGACTTTGATGAAGTAGAGAAATCTCACTTAGAAAAGAAAGCAGACATCACAATGCTTACTTATGACACAGAGCAAGTAAATGCTGTTCGTGAAGTTATCACATCCAACAAAGATGGCAGAGTAATAGACATGAGAGCACCAATTGCAGCAGATGTAGGCAAGAAGAATGTTAACCTCCAAATTTATTTCGTCAAGAAAGATTTGCTTATCTCCTTAATAGATGAAGCATATGCACACGGATTCTTAGATTTTGAGAAAGATATAATTCAACCAAAGCTCAATAACTTAGTAGTTAATAACTTTGTTGTTAAAGATTACGTTGCAGTTATAGATAGAATCGCAACATACTTCTCGCATTCAATGGAAGTATTAGATCCAAAGGTAAGAGATGAATTATTCTACAAGAACTGTACAATCTTAACAAAAGTTAAGGACTCAGTACCAACAAAGTATTTAGAGAATGCAAATGTTAAGAATTCCATTATTGCTGATGGTTGTGTAATAGATGGAACAGTAGAGAACTCAATCTTATTCCGTTCTGTAAAAGTTCAAAAGGGTGCAGTTATTCGTAACTCAATCGTTATGGAAAACAACATCATTATGGAAAATTCCACACTAGACTATGCAATAACAGATAAGGATGTAATTATCCAAGCAAACAGACACTTAAGTGGATATGATACATATCCAATGGTAGTAGTAAAAGGCAAGATTATCTAATACTAAAACCAAATACAAAAAACCAACTAGAGGTGTAACATGAAAATATTATACGTGGCTAGCGAAGCAAGTCCATTCGTAAGAACGGGTGGACTTGGCGATGTAGCAGGTGCTCTTCCAAAAGATTTAAATGCTTTAGGAAATGACACAAGAGTAGTTATTCCTTTTTACAAAGAGGAAATAAAAGAAGAATTTAGAAACAACCTAAAATATATCGGTTCCACTTATGTAGATTTAAGTTGGAGAAGACAATATTGTGGTGTATTCCAAGGTGTAATTGATGGAGTTATCTATTATCTTATAGATAATGAATACTATTTCAAGAGACACGGCTTATATGGTCATTTTGATGATGCAGAGAGATTTGCTTTCTTTGCAAAAGCTGTTCTTGAAATTATGCCTTTAATTGAATTCTATCCAGATATTTTACATTGTAACGACTGGCAATGTGCTTTAACACCAGTATTTTTGGATGTATTCTATCGTTTCGGAAGAGAATATCAAAACATTCGTACAGTTTTCACAATTCATAACATTGAATTCCAAGGCAAGTATGGAAAGGAATTACTTGGAGACATTTTAGGATTACCAGAATGGGCACAACAACTTGTTTTATATCAAGATTGTGTAAACTTTATGAAAGGTGGTATTGAAAGTTCTTCTGCAGTTACAACAGTTTCTGAAACTTATGCACACGAGATTATGGATCCATTCTATAGCTATGGACTCCAAAGCATCTTAGGAGAAAGAAGTTATAAGATTCATGGCGTTGTAAATGGTATAGATACAAAACTTTACAATCCAAAGACAGATAAAGCATTATTTGCAAACTTTGATGCCAAGTCTGTAAAGAAGAGAGTTGAAAACAAGAAAGGACTTTGCCAAATGTTAGATTTACCATTTGATGAAGACAGACCAATGGTTGCAATGATATCCAGACTCACAGAACAAAAGGGTATAGACTTAGTACTTGCAGTATTAGATGAAATCCTTGCAGCAGACCTCCAAGTTGTAATACTTGGAACAGGAGATTGGAAGTATGAAAACGCTTTAGCAACATACCAAGACAGATATCCTAATAAGTTTAGACTTATTAGAGCATTCTCACTGGATCTTGCTTCCAAGATTTATGCTGCATCAGATATGTTCTTAATGCCAAGCAAGTTTGAACCATGTGGATTAAGCCAAATTATTGCTATGAGATACGGTTCAGTACCAATTGTTAGAGAAACTGGTGGATTGAAAGACACAGTAGAACCATATAATCCAGAGACAAAGACAGGTGTTGGATTTACATTCAAGACATACAATTCTTATGATATGTTAGATGCAGTATGGAGAGCATTTGGAACATTCAAGAATTTCAAGGATGATTGGAAGATAGTTCAACAAAATGGACTTGGAAAAGACTTCGGTTGGCAAAATTCAGCAAAAAAGTACATGGATATATACAAAAGTCTATGACAAATAGTATATTATCTTGTATAATATAAACCTATGATAACAATTATTTAACAAAACCTTTCTTTCGTACGGGGGAAAACGTAAGAAAAAAGGGAGTATTTTAAGATATGAGTTACGACATCACATCAAAACAGTTTTATGAACGTATGGCTGCTTCTTTAAAACGTTACTTTGGTGTTAAACCAGAGGAAGCAAGTAAGGAGCAAATATACAAAGCAATTTGTTTTACAGTTAGAGATATTCTTACAGAAACACGTGTAGAATTTAAACATCAAATCGTAGAACAAAAGACAAAACAAGTTTATTACATGTCAATGGAATTTTTACTTGGTCGTTCTTTAAGAAACCATTTATACAATATGGGACTTACAAACCAAGTAAAAGATGCATTAGATCAACTCAAGATAGATATTAACGACATTTATGCATTTGAACCAGACGCAGGACTTGGAAATGGTGGTTTAGGAAGACTTGCTGCAGCATATATGGATGCATTAACATCTGAAAACTATGCTGTATCTGGATTCTCCATTCTTTATGACTACGGTATCTTCAAACAAAGAATAGTAGATGGATTCCAATTAGAGCAACCAGATGAATGGTTGAAGATGGGATCTGTTTGGTGTTTACCAAGACCAGAAGAAACTTATGAAATTAAGTTCGGTGGAAGAGTTGAAGAGAAGTGGATAGATGGAAAACTTACTGTTGAACAACATGACTATATGACAGTTCTTGCTGTTCCTTATGATATGGAAATCTCTGGATATCATACAAAGGCAGTTAACCACATTAGATTATGGTCTTCCAAAGCTCCTGTAGACTTCGATATGGAATCCTTCTCAAGAGGTGAATATGTCAAAGCCATGACAGCCAAAGCAATGGCAGAGAGTATCTCAAAGGTTCTATACCCAGCAGACAACCACATTGAAGGTAAGTCTTTAAGACTTAAACAACAATATTTCTTCGTTTCCGCATCTATTCAAAGTATTATTCGTTCACATTTAAGACGTTATAAGAACTTAGACAATTTTGCAGAAAAAGTTGCAATTCACATCAACGATACACATCCAACACTCTGTATACCAGAATTAATGAGAATATTCTTAGATGTATATGGAATGAGTTGGGAAAAGGCTTGGGATATTGTTAAGGAATGTATTTCATATACAAACCACACCGTTATGTCTGAGGCTCTAGAGAAATGGCCAGAAGATTTAATTAAGATGCAACTTCCAAGAATTTATCAAATCATTGCTGAAATTAACAGAAGATTCTGCCAAGAATTATGGGACGCATATCCAAACAACTGGGATGCAGTACAAAGAAACGCAATTATTAGCAATGGCGAGATTAAGATGGCAAACCTTTGCTTAGCAACATCTCATACAATTAATGGTGTTTCTGAATTACATAGTGATATCTTAAAGAATGATGTATTTAGAGAATATTACACAATACATCCAGACAAGTTCACTAACGTAACAAACGGTATTACACACAGACGTTGGACAGACCAAGCAAATCCAAAACTTGGTGCATTCATAACAGAATGTATTGGAGACAAATGGTTAACAAAACCAGAGAAGTTAGAAAAACTCTTAACATTCCAAGGAAATAAGGCAGCATTAGACAAACTTGCACAAATTAAATATGAAAACAAGGTAGACCTTGCTAAGTATATTAAAGAAGCAAATGGAGTTATTGTTGATCCAGCTTCTATGTTTGACGTACAAGTTAAGAGAATACACGAGTACAAGAGACAATTACTCAATGCTCTTCATATTATGGACTTATACTTCCGTCTTAAGGACAATCCAGATTTAGATATAGTACCAAGAGTATTTATCTTTGGAGGAAAGGCAGCAAGTGCATATTATATGGCAAAACAAGTTATTCGTTTAATCTGTGCTCTTGGAAATGTTATTAACAATGATCCAACTATAAAAGGAAAGCTCAAGGTTGTATTCTTAGAGAACTACAGAGTATCTCTTGCAGAAATCATTATGCCAGGTGCAGAAGTTAGCGAACAAATTTCTCTTGCGGGAAAAGAAGCAAGTGGAACTGGTAATATGAAGTTCATGATTAACGGTGCATTAACTATTGGTACATTAGATGGTGCAAACGTTGAAATGTCTCAAATGGTTGGAGATGAAAACATATTCATTTTCGGACTTAGAGCAAACGAAGTAGAAGAAAAGTGGAGATACGGATACAATCCAACATGGTATTACAATTCAGACTTTAGAATTAAGAGAATTATAGATGCACTTCGTACAGGTATTGGCGGAGTAACATTCCCAGAACTTGCAGATTCACTAACAGTTGGATACCACGGAACAGCAGATGGATTCATGGTTCTTGCAGACTTTGCTGCTTATGCAGATATGCAACAAAAGGTTAATGATACATATAAAGACAAGGAGAAATGGAATAGAATGTCCTTGAATAATATTGCAAAAGCAGGATTCTTCGCAGCAGACAGAGCAGTTAAAGAATATGCAGATAGAATTTGGGGACTTAAGCCATTAAAGCTTAAATAATGTATAATCCTCTCGTAGACAAATTTCCATATGGTGCCACTAGGATTGGCATTAAAAACATGATGAGATTTACTCTTGATGCTCGCACGAGCATTAAGAGTATTTTTGTTATACTAAGGAAAAACGAACACCACGAGAGATTTGAATTGCAAGAAAAAAGTTTAATAGATGGCAACATTGTATTCTCTGGTTCCTTTATGTTAGACGATCCAGGTATATGGTTCTATAGATTTGAAGGAGTGCTTTATGATGGTTCCATTGCATTCTTTGGATCCGATGCACAAGGCAATGCTATAAGAGGAGATTGGTTACCAGAATGGCAGTTAACTGTATCTAAACAGAACATTAAAACGCCACTTTGGGCAAAAAACGGCGTTGTATATCATATCTTTGCAGACAGATTTTACGGTGTAGATAGAGAGAAAAATTGGAAGAAAGCAGGTAAGGATGGCATCTTCCATAAGGGTTGGGATGAACCACTTGTATACCAACAAGAAGGAATAGACTACAAGGCAGATGATTACTATGGAGGCAATGCAAAGGGCATTATAGAGAAATTGCCATATTTGCAATCTCTTGGTGTAACACAACTTTATTTAAGCCCAATATTTGAGGCACACTCAAATCACAGATATGACACCGCAGACTATCTCAAGATAGATTCACTCTTTGGAACTGAAGAAGATTTTAAAGAGCTTGTATATAAAGCAAAGAATGCAGGAATAAAAGTCATATTAGATGGTGTGTTTAATCATACCGGTTCGGACTCAATTTATTTCAATAAGAATGGAAGATACAAAGAATTAGGAGCATACCAATCCAAGTCTTCCAAGTATTATGACTGGTACAACTTCACATCATATCCAGACGAATATGAATGTTGGTGGGGATGTACGGTAGTGCCAACAGTTAACAAAGCAGCACCATCTTGGAGAGATTTAATACTTGGAGAAGATGGAGTCATAGAGAAGTGGTTTAAGGACGGAATAAAAGGTTGGAGACTAGATGTTATAGACGAACTTCCAACCGAGTTCATGCAAACCCTTTACAAAAAGATTAAGAAGATAGATATAGACTCTTTAGTCATTGGTGAAGTTTGGGAAGATGCATCAACCAAGATTAGTTATGGTAGTTGGAGACCATATATGATGGGTGGCGAAATAGATGGAACTATGAACTATCCATTTAGAAAAGCAATTCTAGATTTTACATTGTATGGAGACGCGAAAGCCTTTGAGACAGCAATTTATACTATTTGCAACAATTATCCAAAGGAAGTTCTAGACGTTTGCTACAACAATATAGGAACCCATGACACCGTTCGTGTACTAACTGCGCTTGCAAATCTACCAATGCCAGAAACCAAGAAAGAAAGAGCAGAATTTAAATTAGACAAAGAGCAATACAATATTGCAAAACAAAGATTAATGTTTGCATCTTGGTTACAATACTTGCTCCCAGGCATTCCATGCATTTTCTATGGAGATGAAGCTGGGCAAGAAGGATATGAAGATCCATTAAATAGAGGAACATATCCATGGGGAAAAGAGGACAAAGAGTTAATTACACATTATAGAAATCTTGGTGCATTTAGAAAGAAATATGAAAAGTTTTTAAATGGTGAGACATCCTTTACATTTGCAGAAGATGGACTCATTGAATTTAGAAGAAAGAGTGGTGTTGGAGAATTATTAATTATTGCAAACTCTTCAAATGGAATTAAAGTTAGAGAGTTAAATGGTGTTTGGTTTGAAACAGAAAGCGAGAAGATTGTAGGAAAGGAAGTTCAAGTTGAACCATTAAGCGTAAAAATTTTATATAAAGAGGCACCATTTCAAACGGACGCCAGATTAGAGTAATAGAAACCAACAAATACGGAAATAGTGAATTATGAATGAAGTGAAGACATCTGTGAAAAGAATGGCAATTTACTATTTGCTTTTTGCAATTAGTATTATTCCTTGCGCAGTTGTTCCAGATATTTTTCCTTTACGTAATTTATCTACAATCTATTTGTTAGTATTATCTTTTTGTCTAGTTTTGTATTATTCTCATAGAGTTTCTCCAACAGGGAATATTTCAATTATGATGAAAGCTCTTTCTTGGATGGGACTTTTAATGATATTGCTAAGGGGTATTAAATACGGTGCAGTATCTGAGGTGGATGTATTTGCAAGACATACCTGGTATTTATATTATGTACCAATGCTCCTATTACCACTATTTTTGTTTTATATATCTCTTTTTATATCTTCAAAAGAGAAGAAACACACATATATTATTTGGTATTCAGTATTAGCATTAACGCTAGTTTTTATAGTATTGGTATTAACAAATGATTTACACCAACAAGCCTTTATTTTTAATGAGAATTTTGAGAACTGGGATACAGATTATACACACGGATGGCTATTTTATGTAATAACGGCATGGCAATACATTTTTTATGTAGCAGCAGTTATTATATTGTTGTTAAAATGCCGTATATCCTCATCCAAAAAGAATGCTTGGATTATTCTTATACCATTTTCTATTGGTGTAGTACTAAATGTACTTTTGTTAACAGGAACTATGCCAAAAATAAATGGAATAAACATATTTCAATTTCCAGAGACATTGATATTCACGGCAGCTATAGTATTAGAGTGCTGTATATGTTTAGGACTTATTCCAACAAATACAAAATATAAAGACCTATTTAATAGTTTTTCTATTACAGCACAAATTACAGACAAAAAAGGAATGCCGGTATTCTCATCTAATTCAGCGGTTCCATTATCACAAGAACAATTTGTTTTAAAGAGTGGATCTAGAATAGAGGAGCATACAGTTCTTCATAAGATGGTTATTCCTGGAGGATATGGATTCTGGCAAGAAGATATGTCCGAATTAGATCGTTTAAATGACGAACTTGCAGAAGCAAAAGAAGGATTATCTGAAGAAGTAGAATTAACACTTTTAAGAAACGAATTAAAAGAAAAACAATCCAAAATAGAACAAAGAACATTGATGTATGATACCATTGCAAAGCATACACAAAAGCAATCCCAAACAATATCTAATTTGGCAGAAAAGGCACGTAAATCTAAAGATATAAAAGTTAAAGAAGATAATAGGCGTAGGATTACATTATTGGGTGCATATATAAAACGTTATGCAAACTTAATGCTTATGTCTGAAGAAAGTGATGTTATAGAAGTTGGAGAACTCGGATTATCTTTTTCTGAGGTTTTAAGATATCTCAATTACTGTGGCATCCCAGGAGAGTTTATAAATAATGCAAGTGGTACAATCTCATCCAATGTTGCACTTGTTGTTTTTGAAACATTTGAGACTTTATTAGAGGACAATTATTCCACATTAAAAGGTGTATTTATAAACTTATCTAAAAAGGAAAAAGTAATATGTAAATTGTCTTTTGAGAATTTAACAAAAGAATTATCTGAAGAAATGATAACATCTTTAAAAGATACTGGGGTTAGATATGAGGCAACAAGCGAAGACGAGGTAACATATCTATCTCTTACTATACCAAACGGGAGGGAAGAATTATGATGGCATTTAATTTGATATCTGCTCTCCCACGTGCATTCTTCGCCCTTTGGGGATTATTGCTTTGTTTGGTAAACATTTCTTGTGGTCTTCTTGCTATAGTTAATAAGAGATGGCATTTTTCCATCTTTGCTGTGCTATTATTTGCACCATCTTATTTTATGTGGCAAGTAGCCTTTGACCTATCTTTATTACCTAAGACTGGAGATTTAACTTCAGTTACGCAAGCAGTTTGTGGTATAGACTGGATTTGGTGGTTCGTAATATTTATAGGATTAACAGCAGGATCCATTATTTTGCTTGTATATAATGTCCGTTACGATAATTCTCATATAACTCCAAGTGCAATCAAACTATATTTAGATAAGATTCCTTGTGGCGTATGTTGTTATACAGACAATGGAAGAGTATTGTTCTCCAATATTTGTATGAACGAACTTTGTTTAGAAATAACTAAAACACCATTACAAAACGGGAATGTCTTCAAGGATGCTATACAAGAAGGAATTATAATAGCAAAAGATAGAGTTTGGCGTTTCACTTGTAGAGATATTGGTTCTGGTACAGAAACATTGCATGAAATAGTTGCTTCAGATATAACAACAGAGTATGCCGAAACACAAGCATTGGAAAAAGACAAGATAGAACTCTCTAAACTTAATGAGGAACTTAGAGATTATTATTTGAGTATAGACGAAACAGTTAGAAGACAAGAGATATTACAAGCAAAGGTTAATATTCATGACGAGATGAATAAGCTTATGCTTTCCACAATGGCGGTTGAAAATGATAATCCATCTGAATTAGACAATATATTCTCCCTTTGGGAACAAAATGCACTCTTGTTATGTATGGAAGCAGAGAAGACATCCGAAACAAAAGAAGGAACAAGTTTAGACAATCTTGCAAAGGCATTAAAGATTAATTTAATTTGGGAAGGAAGTGTTCCAGAAGAATTATCTAAAGAGCAAAGGGAGTTATTCTATTCTGCAGCACAAGAGGCAATTGTTAATGCTGTAAAACATGCAGAGGCAAAAACAATGAAGATTTCCTTTATAAAGGAAAAAGACAGGATTTGTTGTAATTTCACCAATGACGGAAAGATAGAAAATAAGAATATATCTTTTAGTGGTGGACTTGGAAACCTGGCAAGATTAAGTGAACAGCAAAATGCAACATTATCTGTTAATGTAGAGAATGAATTTATTTTATCTTTGTGTTTCAAAAAATAAGCCAAACGGATGATGTTTACAAGAGCAATAGGGAATATAATAAAATAAAGAAGGAGGTGTTATATGGCTTACAAAGTATTGATAGTAGAAGATCAAGACATACCAAGACAATTGTTTGAAATATACATAAAAGCCAGCGAAAGTTTTGAGCACCTTCTTTCCATATCCAATGCATCTGCAGCCATTGAAATATGTAGGAATAATGATGTAGATCTTATACTTATGGATGTTATGACAGAATT
>CAMVBZ010000021.1 GCA_947165815.1 uncultured Clostridia bacterium | reverse complement strand
TCTTTTTTAGCTTGGAATAATCCTTTTCGTCAATTTCTCTGTGTCCGGTAAAGCAACAATTTTTTTCTCTCATACGTTCTCTTTCAAAGAAAATAGCCGCCAAAACCTATTACGGATTCGACGGCAATTTACCATATTGTCTGTTAAATATAAGATGCCGCCTTCATACGAAAGCGGCAAATATAGCACGTCGCCCGTCGCATAAGTCGCCAAACCTGTTCACCTTCACATCACGATAACACGAAAATTCGCACGAAAGAGATGTTGTTGTAAACACGACGGTAGTCGATACTACCACGCATCTAACAACTCTTTCAATACGAAAAGACGCAATCGCTATAAAAATGAAGGCTTGGCTGTACTTACGCACAACACAGATTTGGCAGTAACTATTATATAGGATTATAAGGAAAAAGTCAAATTATCCCTTGCGTGGCTAAACAGTTTTCGATATTATTTTGGGAAAAATAGAAAAAAACCGCGAGAAAAACTGTAATGTCGTTAGTTCAAGTCCTACACTTTCGGTAAAACGTCAAAATGTTAGCTCTAAAATGGAAGATACTTGTCCAACATTGGAATTGAATAAATACTCAATATTAAGGGCATTTATTCAAGATTTTTTGTATAAAAAAGGGCGATACAGTTCGTATCGCCTTTTTTTATGCACTGCCAGCTAAATTGGAAGTGCAACATGGCGCCTGCTGAGGGACTCGAACCCCCGACCGATCGGTTAACAGCCGATAGCTCTACCGACTGAGCTAAGCAGGCATACGTCCTTGAACGCTTGATTATATTAAAACTTAAATGGGGTGGATGTCAAGTATTTTTATATTAAAAGAGAATAGATAATACTTAATCCCATTATAGTTCCAGACTTTTTAAATCCAAGGTGTTCATAAAAACCACGAGCATTCTTATTTTTATAATAAGTAGCAAGGAATATCCCAGGCACACCATCGGATTTTAGTTTTTCTAATAATGTATTTATTAGTTTCTTTCCCCATCCACCTTTTTGATATGGCTCAATGATGTCTATGTGTAGGTGAGCAGGGCAGGTCTTTATGACTTTTTTGAAGAACATTAATTCTAACTTTTTTGAAAGAACTTCTATAGGATATTTCTTTTTGATAATTGGAGCATATTCTTTAAACCATATTTCTCTATATTTCATATAGTCTGCAGCACAGAGAATATATCCTACCACATTATCTTCATCATCTGCTAGAACAAAACAATGTTCGGGTTCTTTTTCAACATAATAATTTACATATAAAGTAGTGATTAGAGTTTGTTTGTTTTCAAAGCCCTTAATCGTTGTTGCTTGGCATACTTTTTTTACGCCCTCTAAATCACTATCTCTATACGATCTAATAATCATTATTAATAATATGTTGGGTTGAACAATTTAAGCATATTTACTTTTAATGTATATGCGCCTGTATCAACTTCTAGTGAACCAAACAAGTCTTCGAGTTTAAGACTGCTAATAGCAATCTTAACATTTCCTTCAATCTTTGAAATATTAGCAAGTGTAATTAATTCATTAATTGTGAGGTTTGTTAACTTGTTGTTAAGTGTAGTGCTTATATTGTCTAATTTAGAATCCAAAATATTTTCATCATTAAGAATACTATCTGGTTGAATTGTTATTAAATCTCTAATCTTGAAGTTTAATAACTTGTCTCCCAAATTTCCAACTCTAACTTGGTTCTTTTCTATAGAAAGAAGAACTTGTGAGCTACGTTGTTGGATATATGAATACTTTGTTCCACCTAATCCAGCTTCTGTAAGGTATCCATATACATATGTATCAACAGAGCCATCTCTTATGATGATTTCATCACAATATACTTTTTCGTATCTTTGTGCGTGGTCTGGCATATTCTTGTCTACTGGGCAGTAGTAGAAGTCTACTGGTGTATACAATGCGATATCTGCATATACAGTCGGGTCATCTTGGAAATCTGTAACTAATTCATAAGTGCCACCATTGTTTTTATATAAAACAACTGTGTTATCCGTTACGGCCTTATCTCTTAATTCTGGAGACACCAAGTATTTTCCATCATCATATTGATAGTAAATAGTTGTATTTGCCATAGTTAAATCCGTAGCACTATATGCAACATATACTGTTGTAGGATTAATCTTAGCTGGAGACAATTGTATTTCAAATCCAACTTGTGAAATAAATAAGTTGCTTCCAGAATAAATTGGATAAGCTATTGCAGATGGGTCTGTGTCTAAGCAAGTTACTCTTCTATAGAAGGTATGTCCAATTCCTGGATCTGATGATGCATCTGGTCTATTTAATGCATTAGAACTAGAAGTACATTTTGCAAGGATATTCATTGAAAGTAAGTATGAATTTGAATAAGAACCAGATGATGTTTGATAATAGAATTTAGCAACATCTTCAGCAGCAGATTTTTTGCTTGCAAGTATTTCATCAACTGTTCCAGTTGTAGATGTCCATCTGTTAACAATGTCTATAAGTTCTAAGTCGCTAATTGCTTCATATTTGAAATATCCAACATCACTTTGTGCCTTTTGTAAGTCGTTTGCTGGTTGATATAAAGTATTTGTTGATTCTAATTTGTAATATCCACCATTTGTATCTGGAGCAAATGCATAACGAACATAATTGTTGTTTACATCTAGTGTAGTGTAGTTGATATCTGCTTCGAATAGATATAGTGAACCACCAGCATCTTCTTGGATAATGCTGTTCTTATTAACTTTTAAGATTTCAGTTAATAAAGTGTCATCTATAATCTTATCCATAGAATTTGCCATTGTGTTTACTCTTAAGTAAGCAAGCTTTCCAAGGATTGCATTTCCGCTTCCAGCGGTCTCGACATAATATACTGTAGCGTCATCTTCGAGGGCAGCTACTTGATCTGTTGTTAAACTTAAGAAAGCGCCATCTTCATACTTGTAGTATTGCTTTGTTGCATCTGCTTTTGCATCTGCGCCTGAAATTGCAGCATATTTATTAGGTGTGATGTCCATAACATCTGAAATCATAAGAGAATCAAATGATGTAGACATATTCTTAATTGTTGCTGAACCTAAAGCTTGTAAAGCTTTTGCAGAAGGTTCATAGCCTGGTTCTGGAGCGAGTTTTCTATATTTTTCTAATCCAGCATGTGTAGGTTCTGCAGGGTTGAATAATTCATATTTTCCACTTGCAAGTTTGACATATGATCCATCTGCATCTAATTCATAAGTATCATATTTAATTGTGAGAACAGAATCTAATCTAAGATTATCTATTGCTGCAGAAAGACCGCCAACTGTTGTGTTCTTTAATGACTTAAGAATTTGAGTGCTATCATCTTTAATTTCTATAACATCGCCAAGTTTAACTGTTTCAATCTCACTAACAATGTTGTTTAATCCATTAACTGACACATGAGAAAGAGATTGTATTAAACCATCAGATGTTCCAACTTTAAATCTAATATAACCTGTGTGAGTTGTGTCTAATCTTGTTGTTCTTGTTAAAGGTGTTTCGCTTGGACCATATGCTGCACAGGCAACAAATTCATCACCATTCTTATAGTAATATGTTGTTCCTTCATTGAAGGTTATTGTGCTAGTTGGACTTGTTACAGGATTATAATTGTCTGCAACTTTTGTATAAATTGTGTTAAGTGCAGAATAGTCTCTCAATACTTCGAATTCATATTGATCTGTTGTTCCTGCCTTGAGCAATGTATAGTTTGTTGTAGGGTGGAAGAATACAGCATCTGCAGAAGCGTTTGTTCCAGTATAGTCTAAATAAGAGAGACGATAATAGAATGTCTTTTCATTCTTAGATGCATCATAACTTGATGACCATACAGAGTTATCTACTCTGTAACTATCTCCAGATTTAATGAATCTTAGTTCTTTATAAATAAGGCCATTGTCGTCTGAAGAATATAAGCATGTGTCTGCATTTGTATGGAGGTCTGTTTCGTGACCCTTTTCTATTTCAATGTATTGTGGTTCAGCAAGTTTAGCATAAAGCTTATATGCTGTTCCTGTTTGTACGAACAAGTCTTGGTTTACACCAATAATCATCCCAATTGTTAATTTATCTATAATATTTGCGAGAGAGGAGAGTGGGACATCCATGATAGTATCTAACAAACTAGAAGAACCAACATCTAAGTTGATGTTATCCTTAACCCATCTAATTGTTAGTGAACTAGTATCACTAAAGGTTCCCATTAATTTATCTACAGCCTTACGAATTCCCAAATCTTTGTTTTCTGCAATGATAGGGTACTTATATGGATTTTCTAATCCAATGAGGTCTATAACATTTCCTAATGTTACGCAGTCTAATGCTTTTTGAGCTGTGGTAGATGTATCTTTAATAACATCTTTGATTGGGATATCAAAGAGAGGAGTGATGTCTATTCCTTCTACTTGATCTGGAATCTTAACTCCGTATTTTTTAATATCGTTAATGGTTAGATTTCCAAGGTTATGATAGTCTTTATATACCTCTGTTCCAAGTTCCCATAATGTCTTGCTCCCAAGCTCTGAACCTGGTTCGATGAAATCTACACCAATCATTGTTTCTGCTTTATCTACAGTTGTTGCTGTTGCAATAAAGAATGTAGCTGCGCCAATTCCAACAACTAGCAATAAAATTGCTATAAGCATACCTGCAATAAAGGCTAGTGTACTACCTAAAATGTGTTTTGCCATAATCTCTCTCCGTTATAATCAATTATGTTTAGCCTACAAATATTTTTTCGAACAACTTTCCAATATAGTTATATTGGTAGAAGAAGTTTGTTATCTTACATGGTGTAATATATGTGTCTATAATTTCTTGAGTTTTGCCAACGCCCTTGCATGCTTGCATAATAGCTAGAGCCACCCAAATAATCATGAGTGCAAATACAACACCTATAATTGCTCCAAGAATTTTGTCTATTGCCTTACCAACTATTGCTGCTTTAGCAATTGCCTTGAATATATGCCTTAATATTGCGAATATAATTGACAATACAATAACACAAGCAATGAAGAAACATGCTGCAATTATTACAGTTGTAAGAATTCCCATTAACTGTCCAGCTAAGGTTTGTTCTGGAGATCCTTCCTCACCATCTGTTGTAATGAAACGAGGAGCAAGCTTTGCTACAACCCATGAAACAATTTTTTTGTCAGTTGGTGCATCTGACATATTTACCCAATGTTCAGAGCCTTCGCCATCTTTGACTAAAATTTGTACAGTGTCTTGAGTGCCGTCTCCGTTTGTGTCTATATTTCTAGCTGGGCTTGTAAATATTTCTCCCCAAGAAGCGGATTTTTCTTCCAACTTTGTTTGAAGGGATTGACCTATTTTCGACTCTACTATTTTGTCGTTAAATGCTCCTACCAAAAGTAGTGATAATATTATGACCAACATAGTACAAAACAAACCATTAAAGGATTTTGAAAATCCTCTAAGGCAACATATTAAGATGAATAAAACAAATATACCAAGAATGGCTATACCTGCATATCCAATAGAATCTGAAATCATAATTTACTCCTTTCGGGTGCGTGTATATGTACCCGATTTTATCTCACATTAAATTATATCACATACAAAATAAAAGACAATAAAATATTAAAACCCTCCCAAATTGGTTATCTATTAATGGTAGAATTACATCTATTTTTTACATGAAATGGTGTAAAAATACGGGTTCAATATTGAGTATCAATAAAACGCAAATAATACATAAAAAGCGAGTTAAAATATAAAAAATAGATATGTAAAGTGCCGATTATGTAAAAATAATGAGAATTATGAACAATAAAAAACAAGTTAAATTAGGCCTGGGAAATTACACGAGTTCTGTAATTTGGTCGAATAATTTGTCAACTATTTTAATTAAGTCCAATTAATCTAAGTTACTAAAACTTATCAATGATATTTGACAACACACGATATTAAAATTATAATTCTCTTTACTTATTTTATAATAAGGCAAATGAAGAAAGGAAGAAGCAAAGATGACAAATTCCGGAAAAAGATTATTGATTACTGTACTCATAATTGCACTTGTTATAGTGGCAATAGTTTTGGCAGTTAGATTAACAGCAGCAAAAGAAATTTCTGTTAACGAATTTGAGAGCCAATTCAAAAGCGGTAATATAGCAGCCATTAGTGTCGAAGGCACATACTCTGTTAGTATCAAGTATGTTGGAGACAAGAAATATGGCTATGTTTGTTATATTGGAAGTAGAGCAACATTCTATGATATGTATAACGAATGGCTAGAAGCAGCAAAAAAGACAGCACAAGAAGCAGGCAAGACATTCACGGCTCCTACATTGACATATAATAACCCTTCATCATTAAGCACATTAACATCAATCTTAACTCCATTGCTCATGATAGTAGTAATGGCATTACTTTTCTTCTGGTTAATCAGAAAGAGTGGTGGTGGCACAATGCAAGCATTTGATTTTGGAAAGACAAATGCCCAACAAGTTAAGAATATGAAAGTAAGATTCACAGATGTTGCCGGTGCAGACGAAGAGAAACAAGAATTACAAGAAATAGTTGAGTTCTTAAAGAATCCTAAGAAATTCCAAGATATTGGCGCAAGAATTCCTCATGGTGTTTTATTAGTAGGACCTCCAGGAACAGGTAAAACTTTACTTGCAAAAGCAGTTGCAGGTGAAGCTAATGTCCCATTCTTCTCAATTTCTGGTTCAGACTTCGTTGAAATGTTTGTTGGTGTTGGTGCATCAAGAGTTAGAGACATGTTTGATCAAGCAAAGAAATGTATGCCATGTATCGTATTCATTGATGAAATTGATGCAGTTGGTAGACAAAGAGGTGCTGGTCTGGGTGGCGGCAATGACGAAAGAGAACAAACTCTTAACCAATTACTTGTTCAAATGGATGGTTTCGAAAGCAACACTAACATTATCGTTATGGCAGCAACAAACCGTTCAGACATTTTGGACCCAGCTTTAATGCGTCCAGGTCGTTTCGATAGACAAATCTATGTAAACGTTCCAGATGTAAAAGGAAGAGAAGAAATATTTAAGGTTCATGCAAGAAATAAGCCACTTGCTCCAGATGTAAACTTCAAATCTTTAGCAAGATTAACATCCGGCTTTACAGGTGCAGATATTGAAAACCTTCTTAACGAAGCAGCAATTCTTGCAGCAAGAGAAAACCACAAACTCATCAATATGCATGATGTTTCAGAAGCAATAGATAAGGTTATTGCTGGTCCAGCAAAGAAGAGTAGAGTTGTTACAGAAACAGATAAGAGAATCACAGCATATCATGAAAGTGGACACGCTATCGTTGCAAGATTATTAAAGCACTGTGATGCAGTACACGAAGTAAGTATCATACCTAGAGGTATGGCTGCTGGTTATACTATTACTCTTCCAGAAACAGATGACTCACATGTCACAAGAAATAAACTCTTAGACACTATTGCAATGATGCTTGGTGGTAGAGCTGCAGAAGAGTTAGTAATACAAGATATTTCAACAGGCGCAAGCAATGATATCCAACGTGCTTCTGGTTTAGCTAGAAAGATGGTAACCGAATGGGGTATGTCTGAAAAGATTGGAAATATGTATCTTGGCGCAAGCGAAGAAGTATTCCTTGGAAGAGATTATCAAACACAACTCAACTATTCAGATGATGTCGCAGCACAAATAGACGTTGAAGTAAAGAAGATATTAGACGCACAATACAAAGTAGCAATTGAAACCATTAAGGCTAATAGAGAAGTATTAGATAAGATGGTACGTATTCTCTTCGAGAAAGAAACAATCTACGAAGATGAAGTAGATATGCTCTTTGATGGCAAGAGTGTTGAAGAAATCTTACAAGCAACAGCAAATAAAGAAAAGCCAATAGTTACAGATATTCTCAAGAAGAGAGAAGAAGCTGCAAAACCAGCAGAAGAAGTTGCTGCAGCAGTAGAGACAACTCCTGTAGTTGAAGAAGTTCCAGCTGTAGAAGAAGCCCCAAAAACTGAGGAAACAACTACTGAGGTAGTTGAAGAACCAAAAGCAGAAGAAACTAAAGGCGAAGACAAGGAATAAATATGACAACCAAAAAAGAAATAAAAGAAGCCAAAAAGGCAGACCTAAAACGTGCTTTAGAATTAGATCCAGCAGCAACATCAGAGTGGCAAATTAAGCACACTTATGCTGGATATAAGGCACTTTGTGGGTATAGAAAAGCACACTGGTATTGGGAAAGAGGACACAAAAAAATCGCCGAAATAATATCCTATAGATATCGTCAAAAGACAAACGTTGAAATTCACCCAGGTGCAACCATTGGAAAAGGTATTTTTATAGACCATGGTGCAGGAATAGTTATTGGTGAAACAGCAGTTGTTGGAGATAATTGTATTCTTTATCAAGGAGTAACCCTTGGTGGTACTGGTAAGCAAAGTGGAAAGAGACATCCAACACTACTAGAAGATGTACAAGTTAGTGCTGGTGCAAAAGTTCTTGGCGCAATCACTATTGGAGAACACTCCAAAATTGGAGCAAACTCAGTAGTTATTAAAGATGTCCCACCATATTCAACTGTAGTTGGAGTTCCTGGAAGAGTAGTAAAATCTTATGGCAAGAGAATTGCAGATATGGATCAAGTATTGCTCCCAGACCCAATTATGGACGAGTTTAGAAGAATTCATAAGAGTATTGAAGAACTTTGTGGTAAGGTTGGCATAGAAGACAACACATATTCAATTACACAAGAAGAATATATAACATCAGAATTTGATCAAGAAGGAAACGATTAAAATGTTAAGAGTATATAACACATTAACAAGACAAAAGGAAGTATTCACTCCTAGAAAAGAGGGTGAAGTTAAAATGTATGCTTGCGGAATAACCGTTAGTGGTGATGCACATATTGGCCACGCTTTCCAAGCTCTTATTTACGATATAATTCGTAAATACTTAGAGAAGAAAGGTTATGCTGTAACATATGCAAGAAACTATACAGACGTAGACGACAAGATTATTGCCAAGTCTAAGGAAACTGGCATACCTGCAGATGAGTACGCAGAGATGATGATTAAGCGTATAGATGTAGATATGAGAAAGTTTGAAGTAGACGATCCTACAATATGGTTAAAGGCAACAACAAATATAGACAAGATTATTTCATTCGTTGAAGAACTTATTAAGAAAGACCACGCATATGCCACTCCAGAAGGAGATGTATATTTCAAGGTAGAAAGTTTCAACGGATATGGTAAGCTTAGCGGTAGAAAGCTTGAGGACGCTTTTGAGAGTGTTCGTATTGAAAACGAAGACAACAAGATTAATCCTTTAGACTTTGCATTATGGAAGAGCGCAAAACCAGGTGAAATATGCTGGGATTCTCCTTGGGGTAAAGGTAGACCAGGTTGGCACATCGAATGTTCTGCAATGAACAGAACAGCCTTTGGAGATCAAATAGATATTCACGGCGGTGGAAGAGATTTAATATTCCCACACCATGAAAACGAAATAGCTCAAACAGAAGCATTAACAGGAAAGGATTTTGCTAAGTATTGGATACACAATGGACTTATTAAAGTTAATGGACAAAAGATGTCCAAGTCTTTGGGTAACTCATTCTTACTAAAAGATCTTCTTGCAGAGTATTCTGCAGAGACTATTAAGTTTGCTCTCTTACAAACAAACTACCGTCAAGATATTAACATCATAGACAACTTGTTCCCAGAAGCAGACAAGCACTTATATGAATTTTACAAGGACATTTTAGCCGTAGAAGAAAGTGGTTTAAAGAGCGATGGATATACCAAAGAAATAGACGAATCATTCGATAAAGCAATGGATGATGATTTCAACACAGCTCGCGCAATCGCAGATTTATATGGCTATTTTAAGAAGATAAAACAGGAATTGCGTGAAAATGACGCAAAAGCCGTTGAAGATGTAAACCAAATCAAAAAGACATATTCCTTGCTTGGATTCTTCAAAAAAGATCCAAAAGTATTCATCAAATACTATGAGGACAAGAACAAGAAAGATGATGCAATTCCAAGTGAAGTATTAGACTTAGTTGCACAAAGAACAGAAGCAAAGAAAGCAAAGGATTATGCACTTGCAGATACTATTCGTGCAAAGATTACAGAATTAGGTTTTGCTGTAAAAGATACTCCAAACGGACCTGTTATCGAAAAGTTATAAGGAGCAAGCAATGAAAGTTTTAATAGCTGGAGCAGGAATAGGTGGACTAGTAGCTGCTGGAAGATTAGCAGAATTAGGATTAGATGTAGAAGTCATAGAAAAGAGTTCATCTATTGAGACAATGCGTTATGATTGGCATGATGATGTCGCTCCTAAAATTTTTAGAAGAGTTGGAATAGAAATACCAAAGGAACATTGGAAGAAAGGTTCATGGACATTTTGCACAACAGGAGAGGCGGTTGTTAGAGAATTCCAACAAGATGAAACGGATCCAGATCTTTCTATAGAAAGAATCCCGCTTAATCAAACTCTTGCAGATTATGCAACCGGAAAGGGTGCAAAGATTCGTTTTAGTGCAAAAGTTCAAGGTCCTATTGTTAAAGAAGGAAGAGTTTGTGGTTTGGTAATAGATGGCAAAGAAGAGGAAGCAGACTTTGTTTTAGATAGTGCTGGTGCTTATTCTCCAGTTAGAAGCAATCTCCCAGAAGAATTTAAAATTGCAAAACTTCCAGGAGATGATGAAGTTTTTGAAGTATATAGAGCTTTTGTAAGAAAGAATGAAGGCTTTGAAGGCGCTGTGCTTCAAAACAAAGTCTATATGAAACATCTTAACAAGCCAGGCATTTCTTGGGCTATACCAGACGTAAGCGACTCCACATGCATGAATGTACTAGTTGGAAAGATTCAAGGACTTTCAGATGAAGATTTAAAAGAAGGTTTAGAAGATTTACGCAAGTTTAATCCAGTTTTAACGGACGAAGTGGTACGTGGTGGTTATAAAGTAAGAATCCCAGTACGCTATCCTTTAACTAGGATGGTAGCAGATGGTTATGCCGTAATAGGTGATGCTGCATTTATGACTATCCCTATGCTTGGCAGTGGTATAGCATCTTCTATGCTTAGTGCAACACTTCTTGCTGAAACAATAGGTCAAAGCATGTCTTCAGGAATAAAAGATGGTTCCATGTTTGATGCAAAGAATTTATGGGGATATCAAGTTAGAGTATATCAAGAATTTGGATACCAACATCTTGCAGTAGACGTTATGAAGAGATGGATGCTAACTTGTGATTTCTTAGATTGGTTATTTGGAAGCAAGATACTATCTAACAGTGATTTGGTTTCAGCTGCATCTGGACAAGCAATTAAGTTAACAGCTAAGTTTGCTATGCAAAAGATGGGAGTCATTAAACCAAAAGACTTAGGAAAGGTCTTAAAAATGATGCCAATGTTACTTAGATCTAATAAGGCTGGAAATATTGGTAAGAGAATCCCAAAGAAATATTGTGATAAAGCAATTGATTGTTGGGAAAAGAAAGTATTTAAGATTATTGAGAAATCAAACGGATAAAAAAATAAGTGAGGTTCATTCCTCACTTTATTTTACTTAACTTTTTTAATCCACGATATCTTACCGCTCGCGTGCTTTATAAGAAATGCTTTTCCTATGATGCATTCTTGCTTAATGCAGTGGTTGTTGTCTGCCCATTTGAATCTAGAGTCTGTGGAATGATTTCTATTATCTCCCATAACAAAATAACTGTTTTCTGGAACAACTATCTTTAGATAGTCATAATAAACATCCTCATCTTGGTTAATATATGGTTCTTCTTTTGCTTCGCCATTTATATAGACTCTATCATTCTTAAGTTCTATGGTATCTCCAGGAACGCCTATAACACGTTTAACATACTTTATCTCGGTGCCATCTGGATTTGTTTCTGCCACAAATACAATAATGTCTCCGTACTTGTAAGACTTTTTGGACTTATTTAAATAAACATAATCTCCAATTATCTTGTTCCCATCTTCATCATATGTTGCCCCATATAATGTAGGATACATAGATACACCATCTATTTCATAGGATGTAATAACATATTTATTAACCAAAAGGGCAGAGACAATAGCTGCAAGAACCACTAAAACAATGGCTGCAACAAAAATATACGTATTACGCCTATTGCGCTTACGTATATCTTCATCAAATACTTCTAAGTTGTTGTTTTCGTCTGCCATACTAAACCCAAAGAATGTTGTTAAATATTACGTTCTCAGCACCTATAAATACGAATTTATTGATTTCAGAGAAACGAGTTAAAGATTTACCTGTATTATTCTTGAAGGATTGAGCATCTAGGGATACTCCTTGCCAATGCTCGCCACCTTTTAAATTTATATATGCTGAATATGTCTCTTTATTTGCTAAGGAGATTAAAGATAATTGAATTGTCCTTGAATTTTTGGAATATGCATCGAATCTAAAAATAATATTTTTATCATCAGATAAAGTCTCATATGAACTTCTAAATAAAACCAAGTTTCCGGTTGTTGTAGATATGCCTTTAATATTAAATGGACCTTTTGCCAAAGTAAGGGCATTATCATTAAGAATAAAACTGGATGATTCTACGATAAAGTTACCAAGCCCCATACTTCCGTTATAAATTATTCTGGAAGTAGAGTTTGCAATGGATTCGTTTTCTTTTAGACCATATTTAGATGGAAGAATAGCAACAACAGGAGTGGAATACATAATGTTCTTTGTGTAAGTAACTGTTGCAAATGCTACCATATACTCGTCTTGATCTATAACATGTATCTTTGATACATAGTTATTATTGCCAATTCTTTGCATCTCAGTTAATTCTGTCCAGCTTCTAACAGCAGATGAATCCTTCCCACTTGAAACATATATTTTCATGCTCGTTGGATTAGCCCCTGTATCTAAGTGAAGAATAATTTTATCTTCAGAGACTTCGAACGATGCAACTGGGTTTTGTGTTACTTTATTATCGTGAGCGAGATATTTACTGAGCCAATTCTCTACGGAGAGTAGAGTTGATTCATTAATTTGCCCATTTGTGTTCTTGGTTATAAGTAGGTGTTTATTTGTAGATGGAACCAATGTAAAGATATCACCACTTCTATCTATATCGAAATAATCTGAGTTCGAGGATAGAACCAAAAGAAGAGGGCATTTAATAGTACGTGCGTATGTCTCTGCGCCCACGCCTGTGGAGAATGCACTTTCTTCGTCTGTTTTTGGAACTACATCTGAACCAAAACGTTTTCTATCTCTACACCATAGATATCCACCTGCATCTATAGGTATAACTGTCTTAAGTCTGTCATCAACACCAGCAACCATCCATGCAATATGCCCACCTGTGCCAAAGCCTATCAAACCAATTCTGTTCTTTAGAACAAGTCTATGTTCCATAGTGAAAGAAATAGCACGTCTTGCAAGTTTTGCCCATACAAACCATGGGGTTTCTTTTGCAGATGTTGTAATGCTATACATAAAATCTCTACATTGTGGATATTCTGCATAGTTGTATTCAGGTGGGAATGTGGTTTTTTCTGCACCAACAGAAGTGTTGTTTGCGTAGTCTACTAAAACTGCGACATAACCACTCTTTACTAATTCTTTACAAACTATTTCTGGTTTTACTGAATTGTGTAGTGTTGGAAGAACTATAATAGCTGGGCGTTGATCTACCCAACGTGAATCAAAATAAACTAAAGAGTTAACTCTAACGCGCCCACTTGGAGTTGTTTCGGAAGTGAAGCAATATTCTGTACAAACTAAGTTTCCTTCTTGGGTATTACCAAGAATGGTAGTCTCAAGAGGAGTACTTGTTGGGCTATAGTCTGCCCATACTAAAGTTGGAGTTAAGAATTTTAGTTCCATAGTAAGAATTATAACTTGTAAACAAGTTTAAGTAAAGTCTAAAAAAGGGCAAAAGCGAGTATATCTATATTGACTACAATGTTCCCAAATACTAAAATAGTTAGGGAATTAAAAAGGGGAAAATTATGGATGAGGAAATTTTGAAAACTGAGAATCAGGACATTCAAGAAGAACTTGATCAAAAAGAAGAATTCACATTAGAAGAAGCAACGGAATCTTCAGAGCAACAACCACAGAAAAAGAGTTTAAAAGAAAAGATAAAAGAAACGGACCAAAGAAATAGTTCAGTATGGCAAGCGGTTAAGTTTATAATCTTTTCTGTCAGTGCAGGAGTTATTCAGTTTGTTACCTTTACGCTTTTAAAACTCATTTTTGACAAAACAGGCATAACCGAAAGTTGGGGAACAATGTGGTTCTTCCAAGAAATGCCAAAATCTACATTTACAGCCACAACTATTGCATTGGCTCTTTCAGTTATTTGGAACTTCACATTAAATAGAAAGATAACATTCAAAGCATCTTCAAATGTTCCACTTTCAATGGCACTAGCATTTTTATTCTATGTCCCATTCTATCCATTCCAAACATGGTATGTTGGAGCTGTAGAAAATGCACTTATAAGTAAGAGTGTGGATGCCACATTGGCGGGTATCATTGGTGAGTTTACTGTTATGGGTATCAACTTCGGACTCGAATTCTTATGGCAGAAGTTTGTTGTATTTAGAAAGCCAAAGCATAAAAAGAGCGAAGAGGTAGTTGATGCTGAGACTGATCAAGAAATTCAAGAGGAAGAAGCAGAGTCTAAAACAATAGAATAATAATGTTTTTGACATAAATAAGAGGGGAAATTATGGGCAAAAAAGCAAAGATGTTAGATCCTAATGCGCCAAAAAAGATTCTAACACCTGTTAACTTATGGGCTTATGCGCTAGGATTATTAGGTATAAACCTAATGATAGGTTTAGTTAACAGTTATCAGGCAGAATTCTTTAATAAGATGTTAGGTGCAAACCTAATGATTATTGCTGCAATTATTCTTGGTGCAAAATTTATTTCAATTATTGCAGACTTCGTAATTGGACACTTAATAGATAAATCTAGGTTCAAATCTGGAAAGATGAGACCTTGGATTTTAATTTCTGCATTCCCATTGGTAGTTGCCACAATGCTTTCATTTGCAGCCTTTAAATTCCCAGATACAACAGCTGGCCAAGTTGGAATGTATATATACATTGGTTTCATAGTAACTATTTGGAATGTAAGTATGACACTTGCAGATATCCCATCTCAAGGTATGCTTTCTCTGTTAAGTCCAGATGGAAATGAAAGAAATGGTGCAGCAGGACTTGGTAATACATTAAAGTCTGTAGCATTGGCTGTTTCTGGTGTATTTGCAACCATTATTCTTATGGCATTTGGAAAGGATGCATTAGATACCGTTACATACTTAGTACTTGCCGGAGTTCTTTGTGCATTAGGATTTGGATTCCAATTATTCATGTACTTTAAGTGTAAAGAGAATGTTAAGAGCGAAGGATCTTCTGCTGTTACATTTAAAGATATGTTCCATGAACTTAGAACCAACAAACAAATACTTATAGTATTTTTAACATATATTCTTGGATTCGGAAGAAATATTGGAATGGGTATTGCTGTTCAGGCAACGTATATCCTTTGTAGAGAAGGTGTAGACCTTTCCTTCTTATCTTTCCTCGGATTTGAAGGTAGATTGTACGGAGACGGCATTTCATGGGCTATAGGTATTACATCGGCTATATCCAGTATGATAGTAATTGTATTCTGTTCTGCTATAAACAAGAAACTTGGTGAAAAGAAATTCTTCATAATTGCAGGCGTATATGGATGTTTAACATCTGTTGCATGCGTACTCGCTTATATTTTTGGTGGATCTTTTGCAAGAAGTTTCTGGGCAATATTGATATATCAATTCTTATTTGGTTTTGCATACGGACCAAACGGATTCTTGCCAATGGTAATGACCTCGGATTGTGTAGACTATCAAGAGTGGAAGACGGGGAAACGTTCCGAGGGAACGCAGTTTGCTATCCTGTCTATGTCCAATAAACTCTCTAACGGATTGTCTGTCTCTATAGGTATATTCTTAATGGGTGCAATTGGATTTAGTGCAGCCACAGCAAATTCATATATCCAAAATGATGTAACACATATTGCAGAATACATTACAGATGATATGCAAAACAAAGCATGGATGATTTATTTCCTAGTCCCAGGTATTTGCATGCTTGTAAGTAGTATTCCAATGTTCTTCTACAAGATTAATGAAAAGACAAAGAAGATTATGAGAGCAGAACTTGCAGAAAGAAGAGCAGCAGCAGAGGCTCTTGAAACGGGTGAAAAAGAAGAAGTTGCGGAGAATAATCAAGAGGTGTTTGAAGAACCAGTTGAGACATCAAATGAAGAGATAACAAAGGATGAAGAATAACTAAATAAAGCTTTAATAAAAACGTGCCTTTCGAGATAAAAACTTGGAAGGCATTTATTTTTATAATTTTGGGCAAAAAAATATCACCTTTTCTAGAGGTGACACATAGAAATATAGCACTTAGAATACGCATTGTCCATAGTTTTCATATAAAAAATTTCAATTTTAAAAATAAAAAATATTTCTTGAAAAAATATTGTTTTTAGGTATTGACAACCCTTAAAAATGGGAATAATATTCATACATATTTTTGTTTTTTCAAGGCATGAAAACGAGGTATAAAAAATGAAAGGACAGGATCATCAAACTCTAATAGTTTTGGATTTTGGAGGACAATATAAGGAGTTAATTGCACGAGTAGTTCGTGAATGCAAAGTGCACTCTATTATTATCCCAGGTTCAACACCCGTAAAAGAGTTAAAAAAGATGAATCCTATTGGCATTATTTTAACAGGCGGTCCTTATTCAGTTTATGACCCATCAGCCCCGCATTGTGAAAAAGAATTATTTGATATAGGAGTACCAATTCTTGGCATATGTTATGGTATGCAACTTATGGCATATACTCTTGGTGGTACAGTTACCCCATGTTCTGTAAGCGAATATGGAGATACAAAAGTAACAGTAACAAAAAAGAATAAAATACTAGATTGCCTTGGTGGTGAAACGATAACTTTAATGTCTCACACAGACTATGTTTCTCGTTTGCCAGAAGGTTTTGAAGCTTGCGCAGTCTCTAGAGACTGTCCAACAGCAAGTATGGCAGATGAGCCTCGAAACCTTTATGCCGTGCAGTTCCATCCAGAAGTTGAGAGAACTAAGAAAGGCAAGAAGATAATACGTTCATTCCTTTACGATGTTTGTGGAGCCAAAGGAGATTACAATATGAGTGATTTCATAGAGGCAGAAGTAAAGAGAATTAGAGAACAAGTTGGAGATAAACATGTTGTATTAGGTCTCAGCGGTGGTGTGGATAGTTCTGTAACGGCAGCCATTTTGGCGAAGGCGATTCCAAATCAACTAACATGTATATTTGTAGATCATGGCATGATGAGACTTAACGAAGGAAACGAAATCGAAGAAGCATTTAAAGATAGAGCATTGAATTTCGTTAGAGTAGATGCAGAAGACAGATTCCTAAATAAATTGAAAGGCATTACCGAACCAGAACAAAAGAGAAAGATAATTGGTGAAGAGTTTGTCAGAGTCTTCGAAGAAGAAAGTTCAAAATATGAAGGAAGTTTTCTTGCACAAGGAACAATATATCCAGATGTTATAGAAAGTGGAGCTAACAATAGCGCAACTATAAAAAGTCATCATAACGTAGGAGGTCTTCCAAAGGAAACTAAGTTCATTGGACTTGTAGAACCATTAAGAGGATTATTCAAGGATGAAGTTAGAAAACTAGGAAAGAAATTGGGACTTCCAAGTGAGTTAGTAGAACGTCAACCATTCCCAGGACCAGGTCTTTCTGTACGTTGTATAGGAGAGATTACAAAGGAAAAGTTAGACTTACTACGTGAAGCAGATGCAATATATCGTGAAGAGATCAATAAAGCAGGATTGAAATATGACCAATACTTTGCAGTATTAACATCAATGAGATCCGTTGGCGTAATGGGAGATTTCAGAACATACAATTACGTTCTAGCATTAAGGGCAGTTATAACATCAGACTTCATGACATGTGAAAAAGCAAGAGTGCCATATCCAGTACTAGAAAAAGTTACATCAAGAATTGTAAATGAAGTACCAGGTATTGCAAGAGTCGTATATGACTTAACTGGTAAACCCCCAGCGACAATAGAGTGGGAATAAACTAGAACACAAATCGTTAGCAATTTTGGAGCACATTCGCCGATTAACCCCGGTTGAGTGTGCTTCTCACTTTTAAAAGGAAATAAGTATTAAGGAGATAAATTATGAATAACACAAAGTATATTTTTGTAACAGGCGGTGTAGTATCT
>CAMVBZ010000020.1 GCA_947165815.1 uncultured Clostridia bacterium | reverse complement strand
CTTGTCTAATTTCTGCAGTAAGTCTTTGTAAGAATCTTATGTTGTGAATAGATAGCAATCTTCCACCCATAATCTCATCTGCTTTAATTAGATGTCTTACATATGCCCTTGTGTAATTTCTACAGCAATAACAATCACAGCCTTCTTCAATTGGAGTGAAATCCTCTTTAAATGGAGCATTACGGATTGTTAAGAATCCTTCGTGTACCATTGCCGTTCCGTTTCTTGCTATTCTTGTTGGTAGAACACAATCAAACATATCAATACCTAAAGCAACACTATTTACAATGTAGTCTGCCGTACCAACTCCCATTAAATATCTTGGAGCATTCTTTGGATAATATGGTTGCATTGTTTGTAACATCTCATACATTACTTCAGGTTCTTCTCCAACAGATAAACCGCCAATTGCTATACCAGTTTTAACATATGGAAGCGTTCTTTCTATGCTTTCTATTCTTAAATTTTTGAATGTGTTTCCTTGTACGATTGGGAATAGGTTCTGATGTGGCTTTAACTCAAATTTCGAGCATCTATCCAGCCATTTTATGGTCCTGTCCATTGCTTCCCTTGCTTTTTTCTCGCTAATTCCAGGCTCTGTACATTCGTCAAAAGCCATAACAATATCACTGCCTAATGCCCTTTGTACTTCCATGGATTTTTCTGGTGAGAAGAAATGCTTACTACCATCTATGAATGAGTTAAATTCCATACCTTCATCTGTGATCTTTCTTAATGAAGACAATGAGAATACTTGGAAACCACCACTATCTGTTAAAATGGCTCCATTCCAATTCATGAACTTGTGTAAACCACCAGCCTTTTCTACTAACTCATGACCTGGTCTTAGATATAAATGATATGTGTTTGAAAGCAATATTCTTGCACCAGTATCCCAAACTTCTTCAGGAGCTAGTCCTTTAACTGTTGCTTTTGTTCCAACAGGCATGAATACTGGGGTCATGATGTCTCCGTGCTCAGTATGGATTATTCCAACTCTTGCACCACAACTCTTGTCTTCATGTATAATTTCATATGTGAGCATAATTTCTCCTCTATTTAAAGAAACAAGCATCTCCAAAACTGAAGAATCTATATCTTTCTTTAACTGCTTCGTTATAAATGTCTAATGTCTTTTCTCTACCAACAAATGCTGAAACAAGCATTATTAGCGTACTTTCTGGCAAATGGAAATTGGTAATTAATCCATCCACAGCTTTGTATTTGTATCCTGGATATATGAATATTTGTGTATTACCAACTTGCTCTTTCACAAATCCGTTTTCATCTGCAACTGTTTCTAAAACCCTAACAGATGTAGTACCAACACAAATAACTCTTCTTCCTTCTCTCTTTGCAGCATTAATAATCTCTGCACTTTCTTTTGTGAGTACATAGTACTCAGAATGCATATCATGCTCCTCTATGTTCTCTGCTTTAACTGGTCTAAATGTACCTAACCCTATGTGTAAAAGCACTGGCACAAAGGTTACTCCCATATCTTTAATCTTTTGCATTAACTCTGGTGTAAAATGCAATCCTGCTGTAGGAGCTGCTGCAGATCCTTCTATTTTAGAATAAACCGTTTGATATCTTTCTTTGTCTTTTAATTTCTCATGTATGTATGGAGGCAAAGGCATATTTCCAACTCTGTCCAATATATCCTCAAAAACACCATCAAATAAAAACTCAATGGTTCTTGCACCATAATCTCCAAGTTCAACAACTTTTGCAGATAACTCATCTGAAATCTTAATAATTGAACCAAGTCTGGCCTTTCTTGCAGGCTTCATAATGCATTCCCAATGTGTATAATCTCTTCTCTTAAGTAAAAGGATTTCAAATGTTGCTTCCCTTCCTTCTATCTTTCCATAAATTCTTGCAGGAATAACTCTTGTGTTGTTAATCACTAAAACGTCTCCTTTCTGTAAGAAAGATGGGAGATCATAGAAATGCTTGTGCTCTATCTTATCTTCTTTTCTATCATAAACTAAGAGCCTAGAATGGTCTCTAGGTTCTATAGGTGTTTGCGCTATTAATTCCTCAGGTAGGTTATAAAAGAAATCACTAGTCTTCATTCTTTTTCTCTTCCTCTGCTGCACTAAATAGGTCTCTGCCTTCGTAACTGCCTCTAAAGCTTCTTCCTAAATGCTTATATGCTCTTTCTGTACAGACTCTTCCTCTTGTGGTTCTGTTTATGAAACCAAGTTGAATTAAGAATGGTTCTACAACATCTTCAATTGTGGAACTTTCTTCTCCGGTTGCAGCTGCAAGTGTATCTAATCCAACTGGACCGCCATCGAACTTGTCTATAATGGTCTCAACAACTGTTCTGTCTGTAACATCTAATCCAAGTGAGTCTATGTCCATATATTCAAGGGACTTATCTGCTAATTGAAGAGATATCTCATCTTGTCCTTCATACTCTGCAAAGTCTCTAACTCTTCTTAATAATCTGTTAGCAACTCTAGGCGTTCCTCTACTTCTCTTCGCAATTTCCTCGCTTGCTTTGTCTTCTATATCTATTCCAAGTATTCCAGAAGAACGGGTTACAATTTTTGTAATATCTTTAATGGAATATGGTTCTAATCTTAAGATTACACCAAAACGATCTCTAAGTGGTGATGAAAGATTGCCAGAACGAGTTGTGGCGCCAATAAGAGTAAATCTCTTAAGAGGTATTCTAATACTTCTTGCCATTGCTCCTGTGCCGTTTACAAGGTCTAGAGTGAAATCTTCCATTGCTGGATATAAAACTTCTTCTATGTTTCTATTAAGTCTATGAATTTCGTCTATGAAAAGAATGTCTCCATCTTCTAGATTTGTGAGTATTGCTGCAAGATCTGCACCCTTTTCTATTGCAGGACCAGATGTTACTTTAATTTGTGCACCTAGTTCGTTTGCTATAACGTGTGCAAGTGTTGTTTTACCAAGTCCTGGAGGTCCATATAATAAAACATGGTCTAGGGCTTCGTTTCTATTCTTTGCGGCTGTGATGTATACGGCTAAGTTCTTTTTAATTTTTTCCTGTCCTATGTAATCTGCCATAGTCTTAGGTCTTAAAGAACGATCCGATTCATCATCCTCTAACCTAGAATTAGAAATAATTCTTTTATCTTCAACAGGTTCAGAGCGCTTTCTGTTTCTCTCTACCTTGTCTTTATCTGCCATTTTGCTTGTGAATTTTGGTTCCATCTTTTCTCTCTATCTTATTTTTTATAATTTCTTAAAACGTATGCTATGATATTCTCAACACCTTGGACGTACATTTGTGCATCTTGTACTGCTTGTACTGCTTCAGTTTGGCTAAGTCCTAAGGAAGATAATGCGAATATTGCGTCTGACATATCTTGAGATATTGCATCTGGGATGTTTGCATTAGCAAAGTCTTCTGCAATTTGTTCTTTTAAACTTACACAGATAAGCTCTGCCATCTTCTTTCCAAGTCCTTTTACTTTTGTAAGGGTTTTGATATCTGATGTTGCAATTGCTACAAGTACAGTCTTTAAATCTAAGCCACTTAAAATGGACATAGCCATCTTAGGACCAATTCCTTGGATAGTTATTAATCTTAAGAATAACTTCCTTTCCTCAACCCTAGAGAAGCCATAAAGGGATACTTCATCCTCTCTTATATGCAAATATGTGTAAATTTTAATTCTAGAACCTGCACCTTTGCATTCATTAATTGCACTTTGAGATGCAAATACACTAATTCCAATACCATTATTGTCTATGACAATCTCGTTTGATCCTACACTGTCTACTATTCCGCTTACAAAAGAAATCATATTTTATACCTACTTATTTTATTTTGAATTGATTTGTTCCTTGGGATGTCATCCCATGTGTTAATGCTATTGCAAGCGCATCTGCGGCATCATCTGGAGTTGGTCTTTTCTTTAGTCCTAAATAGAACTGAACCATGTCCTGCATTTGAGGCTTTTTTGCACCACCGTAACCTGTAATTGCTTGCTTGATTTGGTTTGGAGTATATTCATATACTTTTTCTCCAAGCATCTTAAGACAAGTTAGAAGGATAACACCTCTTGCTTCTGCAACTGCAATACCATTTGTTATGTTTTTTGTGAAGAATAATTCTTCTATTCCTACCTCATCTGGATGATATGTTTCTATTAAGGCTTTAACCCCTTCTTCCACTTTTTGTAGTCTTACTGGAAGCGAATCTCCTTTAGGAGTTGAAACAACACCATAATCTAAACAAATGAAGTCTTTGCCCCTCTTTTCAAGGACACCATACCCCATTGTTGCTAATCCTGGATCTATGCCTAATATAATCATATCTCACCTAATGATACTATTTTCGTTATTTGCATCATAGATGGTACAACCATCTAATGTTTGGATTTTTTCTGGTTTTCCACTTAAACCAATATATACATCTTTGCCTATATACTCGTTAGATATGAGCCTATCTCTTATACTCTCTGCATCTAACTCTCCACATAATAATTCATCTGAAGAAATAACAAGTTTCCCATCTTTTTCTTCCATCTTCACTTTCATGAATCTGTAGAATGGGTCTACTGCTTGTGCAGCCCAAATGGATGTAGGTGTTGCAAGAATGTCTCTAAACATACCAACTTGTTTTATCTCTCCATCATGAAGAATGACAAGCCTATCTGCAATTCCCATAATCTCATCTGGATAACGAGTTGTGTATATAACAGTTTTTTGTTTGCGCTTAAATTCCTTTATTAACTTTCTGAACTGATCCCAGAGTGCCTTTCTTTCGCTCTCATTTCCCGTCCAGGAAGAGAAATCGTCTATGACGATATATTTTGCGTCCCTTATTAAAAGACGTGCTACGGACACTAAGCGCTTTTCTTTTGGACTTATTTTGCAAACTTTCTTGTCTAGAATGCTCTCTATTCCAAGTTTGTCTGCTACTTCAAGCACCTTTCTTTCTATTTCACTTTTGGCGTGTTTTCTTATCCTTAAAGGATATGAAATGTTGTATCTAACACTACGGAATTTAAAGAGGGCTCCGTCATCAAAGAGGAATACTGTGTCATCACACTTAGGAACAAAGGACTTTCCATCCTTTATAACCTCTCCTTCTCTTTCTTCTACACCACTCATTGCTTTAACAAATGATGTCTTTCCAGAGCCACTATCTCCAACAACAGCAATAATCTCACCATCTTGTATGGTGAAGTCAAAGGCTCCAAATAACCTCTTCCCGTATAAATATTGCTTTGCAAAACCTTTAAATTCTATCATATTAGATTAAGTCCGTTGGTTCTCCAAAACCTTGCATGTAATTCTCTAAGAAATACTTGAGTTCTGGATGTTCTTCTTTTAATGCATTTAGAGTTTTGTCTAGTCTTCCATAGGAAGTATCAAACTCATGATTGCCCGTTGCTCTCTCTTCAGTACACTTTATAAATGCAGAAAGCTTATCTGCTATCTTCATAATCTTGTACTCTTCGCTATTTTCGTCTGGCCTTAAATATTCAGCATATTCATCTTTAGCAAAGTCTGGTGCTACTTCGATAAACTTATCTAGTACACTATCCTCAATTTCCTTGTATGCTCCAATCATGTCTGAATTGAAGTATTTAATAGGTGTTGGTAAGTCACCAGAAATAACCTCTGCTGTATCATGATATAGCGCAAGAGCTGCAACTCTATCTACGTTGACGTTTCCGCCAAACTTCTTGTTCTTAATAAGAGCAAGCGCCTGGCCCAAGAGTGCTACTTGAGCCGAGTGCTCCATTAAGTTTTCTTTTGTTGTTCTACGCATTAAGGACCATCTTTCAATGACCTTCATACGATTTAATAATACGTAAAAATTATCCATAAATTAGATGATGTATTTTGCGTTTTTCTTTGGTGCGTTTTCTAATTCTTCTTTCTTTGCTTCATATCCTTTTCTATTGAAAAGAGCATATGTTGCATTCTTTCCTTCTTCTACGCCTGGTTGGTTAAATGCATCTATGTTGAGTAAATATCCTTCATATGCTGTTTCGAGTTGGAAGAACATTAATAATTGTCCAAGTGTATTAGCATTTACTTCGTCTAGAAGAATTGTGTTGTTCATATGCTTACTTCTTGTTAATGCATATTCTGTTGCTACTCTTTCAGTGTTAATTAATTCACCCATTGTGTGTCCGCAAAGGAAGTTTACATCAGGGAATTGTTCTGCACCTTGTGGGATAGTTACATCTCCTCTAAACTTCTTTACACCAATTAAGGTTATAACCTTATCAAATGGACCTTCTGTGTATAATTGAACTTGTGAGTGTTGATCTGTTACACCTAAAGACTTAACAGGTGTTTGTCCTGCATGAATAACTTTACCATCATTGTCTACAGCTTTTCCTAAAGATTCACCCCAAAGTTGGCAATACCAGTCTGCGATATATTTAAGTGAATCTGCATATGGCATCATAACAGAAATGTTCTTTCCTTTGTTCATTGCAATGTATTGCAAAACAGCACACATTAAAGCTGAATTGTTTTCAACTCCTGTACATGCCTTATCCATTTCTTCTGCACCTTTGAGCATTGCTTTGATGTCAATTCCCATAATTGCTGCTGGGAGTAATCCAACTGGACAAAGTTCACTAAATCTTCCACCTACACTTTCTGGAATGTAGAATGTCTTGAAGTTGTTTTCTTTTGCAAGTTTAATTAAGTTTCCTCTTGCTGAAGATGTTGTTGCTACAATGTGTTCATTCCACTTTGCACCAATTTTCTTCTTTAAAAGGTCTGAGATAATGAGATATTGAGACATAGTCTCAGATGTTGCACCAGATTTTGTAATTACGTTAAATAATGTCTTCTCTGGTTCAATAACGTCTAATAAAGCTAACATTCTCTCTGGATCTACGTTGTCTTCTACTAAGAACTTAATCTTTTGCTTGTCTTTTGGAAGATCATTGTGACGATAATGACAAAGTGCTGTAAATACTGCAGCTGGGCCAAGAGCACTACCACCAATACCTAATACTACGAAATATTCAATTTTCTTTTTCATTTCGTTAGCATAATTTAAAATGTCTGCTACTACTTCATCTTGGTTATATGGAAGTTCTGTCCAACCTAACCATCCTTGCCCTCTATTTGCATTGAATTTAGCAACTGCATCTGCAGCCTTGCCTTTCATTGCATCTAATTCTTCTTGTTTGATACCTTGCTCTCCGATAAAATCGGACATCATATTGTTATAATCAAATTTTAAGAGCATATTCGTCCTCCACTAGTTTTTTTAAATATCTAACCGCCTCTCCTATCTCACTATAGTCTGAATAGTCTGAAGCGTATTGTTCTATAATTAATGGACCTGTATATCCTTTTTTGTGTAAATAGGAAATCAATTCTTTAAAATCAAATACACCTTTGCCAACCACACAAGTTTTTCCTTCTGCGGTATGATCACATAGGTGTACGTTCATGAGTCTATCTCCCATAATATCTACATACTCTTTCCAGTCTCTTCCACTTTGCCATGCTTGTTTTATATCTAAAACACAGCCAAGAGTTGGAGCTGCTTTTTTAATTTCTTCAAATACTTCTGGTTGGTTATATATTGCCCAGTGTACATTTTCAAGTCCTATGGTGACACCATATTCTCTTGCCTCCGCATTTAATTCTTCTAACCTATTCCCAACTTTCTCGTAATTAAAGTTTGCTGTCTTCTTTAATCTAGATTGGCCATGGAAGGTATATTCTTTTGCGCCTAAATCTTTTGCTCTTGCAAGTACATTCCTAAAAGGAATAAGTGCATCATTTACAGTTCTAGGCGCTGGATTAAAAAGCTGTGGTTCAAATGTAGTATTTAAAGAATGAACAGAATATATTTCAAGTCCTGTTTGTTGTTGTCTTTCCTTAAGTAATTTTCCAAACTCCTCACTATATTCATAGTTGGTTGTTAAAAATACCTCAGCACATTCTGCACCTAAGCTCTTAATAAGAGCAAAGGTGTCTTCTGTTAATGCTTTAATAAAGAATGATGCTGTGGAAATACCAACTTTGTTCATCTATTAGTCCTCTGATTCATCGTATACGTTTTCTGTGCCTTTCTTGGACTTTGCCCATATGTCTTTTTGCTTTCTAATTTGTCCCTCTACTCTTGGGATAATGATATCGATTGCATCATATGGTGTTCCATCTTCAGATTCTGCTCTGAAGTCAAAAGCTCTATACTTGACAACTAATACTGTCTTGTAAGATGTCTTTTCTTTTGTAATTGCTACTGTAACTGTTACATTTTCATCATCGTTAAAAAGTTTTTCAAGCTTCTTGAGTTTCTTTTCTGCGATTTTTGTGAAGTCTTCTGTTACTTTGTAACCTTTTGCTGTAATGTTCATTTCCATATATTTCCTCCTGTTTTGTCCTGAAAGGACAATATGGTTTTTTATTTCTTGTTAAAAGTTAATTTTGTGCCATCACTATCTACAACTATAACTTCCTTTCTATCTACAAGTCCTCTTAAAATCATATCTGAAAGAACGTCTTCAACCATTCTTTGGATTGTTCTTCTAAGTGGTCTTGCACCATACTCATCACTATATCCGTTAGCAACAACACAATCTATTGCAGCTTCTGTGAACTCAATATTTAAGTTTTGTTCTTTCATTCTCTTTGTAAGAGAGTTAAGCATGAGAACACAGATTTTCTTTGTGTCTTCTTTTTGGAGTTTGTGGAAGATAAGAATATCATCAATACGATTAATTAACTCTGGCTTCATTGCTCTCTTCAATGCTTCCATTTGTCTATTCTTCATATCTTCATATTCATCCTCTGAACTTGCACTTCCAAAACCAAGTCTAGACTTGTTAATTTCAGATGCACCAATGTTGGATGTCATAAGTACAACAGTATTTTTAAATGAAACTGTTCTTCCATGGCTATCTGTTAATCTTCCATCATCAAGTAATTGCAATAAAATGTTAAATACATCTGGGTGTGCTTTTTCGATTTCATCGAATAATACAACGGAATATGGCTTTCTTCTAACTTTTTCTGTTAATTGTCCACCTTCTTCAAATCCAACATAACCTGGATCTGAACCAATGAGCTTTGTAACACTTTGTTTTTCCATATACTCAGACATATCAATTCTAATTAAAGAATTTTCATCTCCGAATAATGCTTGTGCAAGAGCCTTACTTAATTCTGTCTTACCTACACCTGTTGGTCCAAGAAGAATAAATGAACCAATTGGACGATTTGGGTTTTGAATGCCAGCTCTAGATCTTTTAATTGATCTAGCAACAGCCTCGACTGCCTCGTCTTGTCCAATAACTCTTTGTTTTAAGACTTTATCAAGGTCTGCAACTTTTTGACCTTCATCTTGTGTAATCTTTGTAACAGGAATATTTGTCATTTGTGAAACAAGAGCGGCTATTTCATCTTCTCCAATAGTAAGTTGGATGGACTTTTTCTCTTCTTCCCATTTCATAATTCCTTTTTCTTTTTCTTCAATTAATAAATCTCTTTCTTTAGAAAGTGCATCTGCATCACTAAACATTTCATGTCTTGCAGCTTCTTTAACTCTTACATCTAAATCTTTGATTTTTTCTTCTAAATCTCTAATTTCCTTTGGAAGAGCAAATGTGAACATCTTTTTCTTTGCTGCTGCTGTATCTATAAGGTCTATAGCCTTATCTGGAAGGAATCTTTCTGTGATATATCTGTCACTTAAATATGCTGCAGACTCAATAGCTGCATCTGTAATGGTTACACCGTGGAATGCTTCATACTTATCTTTGATTCCTTTCAAAATCTCAATAGTATCATATACAGATGGTTGAGAGATCATTAATGGTTGGAATCTTCTCTCTAATGCTTGGTCTTTCTCTATATGCTTTCTATATTCAGCAATAGTTGTAGCACCAATAGTTTGCATTTCACCACGAGCAAGTACTGGCTTTATTGTATTAGCCATGCTCATAGCACCATCTGAAGAATCACCAGCCTTCATAATCATATGAATTTCATCTATGAAAAGAATGGTGTCTCCATCTTTTTTAATTTCTTCCATAGCTTTTTTGAGTCTTTCTTCAAAATCGCCTCTGTATCTTGTTCCAGCAAGCATAGATGTAACATCTAAAGAGAAAATGTGCTTATTTCTAAGCCCATCTGGCACCTTGTCTGCAGCAATTGCATTAGCAAGACCATTAACTATAGCGGTTTTACCTACACCTGGATCACCAATAATACATGGATTGTTCTTTGTTCTTCTAGAAAGAACTTCAATGACTTGCTCTATTTCTCTATCTCTACCAATAACTGGGTCTAATTTTCCTTTCTTTGCTAGTTCAACAAGGTCTACACCATAAGGACGTAAATTTTTGAATCTGTCGTCTGCATCTTCACTATCTTTTACCATACGAGCCAATCTTTCTTTTCTTCTTTTTAATATAGAATCATCGCGAAGTTTGCCTTCGTTTTTTATATTATCCATATCTTTAAAGATATCTTCTAATGAGATTTCAATGTTTATTGAATTTTCATCATCTTGTTCATCTTCAATCTCAATAGGTTCTTCATCTTCATCTGCCTCGTCTTGTTCAGGATTAACAAATTGTTCAAAAATTTGTCTCTTTAAAGCCTCTAAATCTAGTTTCCCGGAATTATCTCTTGGTGGTCTAGGTGGCATAGGAGGTCTACCAGTTTTAAATAATACATTAAGCTGATTTACCACTTCCTGCAAATTATAACCTGTGGAAACCAACATGGAAAATGCATTATTTTCTCCTACATCAATGATTGCATATAGAATATGCTCTGGCTCAATATATGCATTATGATTCATATCTGCTATAGCAGCTGCACGTCCCAAAATCTTTTTTGTTTTATAAACAGTTTGAATGTGTGGATGATTACCAATTATCCTAGGGAACTGTCTTTCAATATTAGACGCACTTAAGCCCATATCAGTTAAAATGTTATATGCAATAGTTCCTTGAACTCTTAAAAGTCCATATAAGATATTCTCTGGATAAACATATCCTCCAGTCACATTTGCAAATTGTACTGCATAATCTATCGCTATTTGGCTAAATTTTGAATAAGTTACCATTTCTACTCCTTAAAAGCCGTTTTTATTCTTTAAATCGTTTAGATATGCCTTGAATCTTTCTCCAAGTTTTGAATCTCTTAATGCATACTCTACAGTAGCTTCTAAAAATCCTAACTTGTTGCCTAAGTCATATCTATGTCCGTCAAATTCATAACAATATACTGGCTCCTTCTTTGCAAGCAAAGAAATTGCATCAGTTAGGAACAACTCTCCACCTATTCCATTAGGTGTCTCTCTTAGTTGGTCAAAAATGTTTGCCTTGAGAATAAATCTTCCAAGTGAACATAAGTTGCTTGGTATCTCATTTTTAGGCTTTTCTATAATTCCATTAATCTTTGTAAGCTTTCCGTTTGTACTCTCTGGAATCATTACACCACATCTTCTTAGTATCTCTTCTGGCATTTGTTGTACTCCGAGAATTGTTGCCCCTGTATTTATATACGCATCAACTAACTGTTTTGTAACACCATTTTTTTCTCCAGTGTAAATTACATCATCTCCAAACAAAACAGCAAATGGCTCTCCGTTCACAAATTTTTCAGCATAAAACAACGCATCTCCACTTCCTTTCATTACTGTTTGTACTGCAAAAGAAATATTTGCTCTTTGAGCAATATACTGAACTAAATTGTATTCTTCTATCTTTCCAGCATCTTTTAAATATTTGGATAAAACTTCACTATTTCCAAAATATTCTTTTATAGACTCTTTTTGAGGTGAAATAATAACAAGAATATCTTTAATTCCAGCATCAACACATTCTTCAACTGCAAATTGAAGCGCAGGTGTATCAACTATTGGTAATAATTCTTTTGGCACAGCTTTGGTGAAAGGCAAGAATCTGGTTCCGAATCCAGCACATGGGATAACTGCTTTTTTAACTGTGGACATGAATCCTCCGAAAAGTGTGCACGTATGCGTCTGCATAATGCATATATGTATATTTGTACTTTTTGGATATTATAACACAATTTGACCTATATATCAATAATGTTATGTGTCGTTTTTAGGACAATTGAGCCATTTTTTAAAGTTTACTAAAATTATACTTTTTGAGAATTATTCTACTAATCGTAGAGTTATTTTATACATATTCTATGATTATATTAACATAAATAATTGATGTTTCACTTTATCTTTTTATATTTTTTCGGTATTCTAACAATGTATTTTTTATTTTTTGTATTTATTTTTCTTTTATACATCTCTGCATATTTTTACGTATCATAATGTAATTTTTATAAAATTGTTTCTATCTTTAGTGGACTAAAGTAATAAAGCATAAATTAATAAAAAAATTGCCCACTTCTCTTTTTTACTTTACTTTTAGTAACTTATTTTAATATAATCTCAATAATTAATTTACACGAGAGAGTTTTATGGGTATTACGATCACAAAAGCAATATTGGCTCTTATAGCAGGTATCGGTGTTTTCTTAATCGCCGTTAGACTATTAAGCCGTAATATTGAAGCAATAAGTGGTCATAGACTTAAAACTCTTTTTTCTAAAACCTCAAAAAGCAAATTCTTAGGCGTAGGACTTGGTACTGTTACAGCTGCCGTTATTCAATCCTCTGGTGCAGTAACCGTTATGGTTATAGGTTTTATTAATGCAGGACTTATGACACTTACACAAGGTGCAACAATTGCATTTGGTGCTAATATCGGTACAACTATCACTGGTCAAATCGTTGCATTAGGTATGTTCGGTAACAACACCATCTCCACTACAATCATATTCATGTCTTTTGCTGGTATTGGTGCATTTATGCTTTTATTTGCAAAGAAAGATATGCTTCAAAAGATTGGCTCTATTATTGCAGGTTTTGGACTCTTATTCGTTGGTTTGGATACAATGTCATCTGCAATGAGAGTATTTGCAGAAATGGAAGGATTAACTTCTTTCATATCCCAAATCACTAACCCAATACTTTTAGTATTAATTGGTACAGCACTCACAGCATTATTACAAAGTTCATCTGTTATGTCCTCCATTTTAATTACGATGGTTTTCTCAGGACTTTTAACAATGGACCAAGGTATATATGTATTAATTGGTTCCAACATTGGTGCTGGTATCGTTGCTATCTTAGCTTCTATAGGAAGTACACAAGATGCAAAACGTGTAGCACTTGTACATATAGTATTTAACATATTCGGTGCCGTAGTATTCTTAGTAGTTGGTGCAATAATGAAGGCCGCTTCTGGCGGAGATATAACCTTTGGTTATATAATGCACTTAATGTTCCCAACTGCACCACAAACACAGCTCGCTATGTTCCATACTATTTATAATGTCATTAAGGTTCTTATCTTCTTACCTCTTACTGGTGTAACTTGTAAACTCTTTACAAAGATTATTAGAGATAAGAAACCTACTCAAGATGATGACACACCTAAACTTATGTACATCGAAGATCACTTCTTGAAGACTCCACCAATTGCTGTTGGTATGGTTAAGAAGGAAGTAGAAAGAATGATGGCTATTGCAGTATTAAATTTCAATATTTCCATAGATATCGTTTGTACATTAGATTTTTCAAGCCAAGAAGAATTTAAAAAGAATGAAAATACTCTAAACTTCTTAAATAGAGCTATTACAAAATACATAGTTAAATTCCCAAGAGATCAAATTAGTGATAAAGATAACATCTTCTTATCCACTATTTATCATGTAGTTAGTGACCTAGAAAGAATTGGAGACTACGCAGAAAACATTGTAGAATATGCAACTTCTCTTCAATCTGGAAGCAACACATTCTCTGAGGACGCTATTAAAGAAGTTAGAAACTTACAAGACATAATTAATGAATTACAAGGTAAAGTTACAACAATCTTCTCAGAACAAAGCATACTTCTATTACAAGATGCTTATGATATAGAAGATGATGTAGATAATATTACACAAGAAATGGCAGATAACCATATTAAGAGATTGGACGAAGGCATTTGTTCCCCTGAAGTTGGCGCATTATACCTTGAATTAACCTCTAATGTAGAAAGAATTGCAGACCACTTTATTAACGTTGCCAAGAGTACAAGAAAGTACGCAAAGACGCCAGTTGCATCAAAATAATGAAATTAGTATTAGCCACAAACAACGCACACAAATTATCTGAAATAAGACAAATCCTTGGAGATAGGTTTGATGAAATCCTCTCTTTAAGGGATTTAGGTATTACACAAGATATAGAAGAAACTGGCACAACGCTTAAAGAAAATGCCATTATTAAGGCTACTACTATAATGAAAATAACTGGTCTTCCAACACTTGCAGATGATACAGGATTAATGGTAGATGCTCTTAATGGAGAACCAGGTGTATACTCTGCCAGATATGCTGGGGAGCAACACGATGACAAAGCAAATGTTGCTAAACTCTTAAAAAATTTAGAACCATATAAAGGCAAAGAAAGAAGTGCTCATTTTGTTACTTGTATGGTTATTGCATACCCTAACGGAAAAATTAAATCCGTAGCAGGAAGAACAGATGGAGAAATACCCACTTCACCTTCTGGGAAGAACGGATTTGGCTATGATCCTGTATTCTACTCTTATGACCTTAAAAAAGTATTTGCGGAAGCAACACCAGAAGAAAAGAATTCTGTTTCTCATAGAGGAAGAGCTTTAGCAAAAATCATTCCTTTAATTAAGTAATTATGAAATCTATAGTTGCATTCTCAGATTTACACTTTTCAGAAGTTCCAAACCAATTAAAAGAGGCATGTACGTATGCAGACTACGTATTCTTTTTAGGTGATGGATTCTTTAATGTAAAAGAGATTGGATATGCAGATAATTTCTATGGTGTAAAAGGAAATTGCGACTACACCGAATTCTTAGAAGATGAACAAGTTATAGAAGTTGAAGAACTAAGAATACTCATAACACATGGTCATAAATATGGCGTAAAAGATGATACTATGGCACTATTAAATCGTGCACACGAATTAAATTGCAAAGTGGTCTTTTATGGACACACTCACACCGCAGATATAGAACAAATAGAAGGTGTTACACTAGTTAATCCAGGAGCATTATATGCCCCAAATGGTTCTAGGTCTTATAGTTACTGTGTTGTAAATCAAAGCCGTTTCTCTGCAAAAATAGTAGAATTAAAATAGTTTATCTATTTCTTCCTTTGTTTTAGACATTATTTCTTCCACATTAGAGTTCTCAAAATCCAAATTCTCTGCTTTAATTAAATCTAATTTCTTTATTCCATAGAATGTATTACAAAGAGCCTTTATATATCCAAAAGACTGTTCTTCGTTTACTGCACCACCTGCAGTTGTAATGTAAATTAATCTATCTGCACTGCACTTAGGAATTATATCTCCCCATGGTCCATATTGGAAAGTCAGTTCAACAACGTTTATATGTTCTATAAAAAGTTTTAGTACAGAAGGAAATGACAAATCCCATGTTGGTGCGCCAATCACTATTAAATCTGCATTAGTAAACTTCTTTGCCAAGTCAAACATAGAATCATCAAAGTTATCTTCCATTATGCATTTATCTCTAAAGTTAATCATTTCTTCAGTAAATGGCTTCAAATCTAAATCATATAAGTTAATAGTTTCTATGTTTCCACCAATTTTATCTAATAAGTAATTAGATAATTCTAAAGTTCTAGATTCTTTTCTCGTACAAGCGTTAACAAATAATGTTTTCATATTAATTTTTAATTAAAGAGTTAAATTCATTTGGCATCTTTGCATAGAATCTCATTGTTTTTCCGTTTATAGGATTCTTAAATACTAATTCATATGCGTGCAGTCCAAGTCTGTTTAATGGGTTTTTAGTTGATCCGTAAGAACTATCTCCTACAACATTATGTCCAATATCCTTCATATGTACTCTAATTTGGTTCTTTCTTCCGGAATCTATGTGTACATCTAAAAGTGAGTAATCTTTGTTTTCTTTAATAACTTTATAATGTGTTAAAGACAACTTTCCATCTCCTGGTTTCCTTGCAGAATACATTAAATTGGTTTCTGGCGCTTTTCTAAGCCAAGATTGAATATCTCCTTCTTTTTGCTCTAAAACGCCTTCTACGACAGCGTAGTAGCCTCTAGATATGACATTATCATTCCAATCCTTTTGCAATTTGTTTCTAACTTCTTCACTCTTGCAAGCAACTAATACTCCAGAAGTTTCTTTATCTATTCTATGTAGAACATAGACCCTCTTATGTTTATCTTTAGAAGTGACATAATCCATCATGAGTCTATATGCTGTTATGGATTTTTCATTGTCCGATGGAACAGACAACAAGCCACATGGTTTATTTATAGCCAAAAAATCTTCATCTTCATATATAATATCTAGATGAGTTTGTCTTCCTTTTGGTGCTTCTATCTTTTCAACTGGATTATTTGCAATCATAACGACATCATCTTTTGAAAGCATAAAATCAAATTGTGTAACAGGTGCACCATCTACCAAAACTTGTCTTCTTGATAGTAATTTCTTTATGTTATTTTTAGAATCATTTTTAATATGTTCAAATAGGAACTCTAAAAGTGGAGTTTCCTTATGTACTTTAAAAGTTTTTAGATTCTTTTCTTCTCTTCTATTTTTCATACGTTTATTATACTAAAAAATATTTATCTTACAAAACAAAAAAAGAGCAAACCATCTAGATCTGCTCTCTCGTATTTAATTATTATAGGATTATTCCCACTCAATTGTTCCTGTTGGCTTTGGTGTGATATCAAATAATACTCTGTTTACACCTTTAACTTCAGCAAGAATTCTATCTCTAATCTTGAATAAGATATCATATGGGATTTGCTCTACTGTTGCTTGAATTGCATCTCTGGTATTAACTGCTCTTAATACAACTGCCCATTCCTCTGTTCTCTTTCCATCTCTAATTCCAACAGATTTCATATCTGGTACAACTGTGAAATATTGCCATACTTTAGTTGCTAATCCACAATTTGCAAATTCTTCTCTTAAGATTGCATCACTTTCTCTAACAGCTTCAAGTCTATCTCTTGTAATAGCACCAACACATCTTACACCAAGACCTGGACCTGGGAATGGTTGTCTATAAACCATTGAGTCTGGCAATCCTAATTCCTTTCCAACAACTCTAACTTCGTCTTTATATAATAACTTAACTGGTTCTACAAGTTCAAAATTAAGGTCTTCTGGAAGGCCACCAACGTTATGATGAGCTTTAATTCCTTTGCTTTCTAAAATGTCTGGATAAATTGTTCCTTGCGCAAGGAATGCAATACCATCTATTTTCTTAGCTTCTTCTGCAAATACGTCTATAAATTCTTTTCCGATTATCTTTCTCTTAGTTTCTGGATCTTTTACTCCAGCAAGTTTATCTAAGAATCTATCTACAGCATCTACATAGATAAGAGTTGCACCCATTTCTTCTTTGAAAACCTTTATAACTTGTTCTGGTTCACCTTTACGAAGTAGTCCGTGGTTTACATGAACACATACTAAGTTCTTGCCAATTGCTTTAATTAATAATGCAGCAACAACAGATGAATCTACACCACCAGATAATGCAAGCAATACTTTTTTGTCTCCAACTTGTTTCTTAATGAGTTCTACTTGTTCGTCTATGAATGCTTTTGCTAATTCGCTTGTTTCAATTCTTTTCATGTCTTCTGGTCTAACTGATCCGCACATTAAAAGATACCTCCAAATTTATTTGTTTTATTATACATTTTTATTTTAATTAAAGTAAAATAAATTTAACTTATTTATTAGCAGATAATGCTATTAATGCTTGAGACGGTGCATAAAAAGCCCACATTAACAAAGCAGCACTATATTCTCCTATATTCATAAGTCCAACACAGACATCACAGCCTATAAACAACGCAAAGCCAATGGTTAGTAAAATATACTTTAATTTATTAGTTCTACTAATAAAACAAAGAGCCATATTCTCTACAAAGTTCATCAATAATTGAACACCATATATACATACCAAAACATATAATAAATTTAATTCACCTATACTTGCCAATACTATTATTCCAATTACTGGTAGAATTACTCTTATGACTATAGATACAATTGTATGTATTTTATTTCTTTCTATTCTTAAAGCATGTAATATCTGTGCAACAATAAATGTTGTAAGACCAATTGTGTAATAATCATCCAATACCAAAAGAAAGTAATCACTAATTAAAGTAAATAGCAAAGCAAGAGAAAGAAGAATATTATCCTTTATACCCTTTGGACTATTTGCAAATCCGGTTGAGATTAAAACATAAACAAAAGCGGTTAAAACAATTGAATATTTGATCCAGATATTCTCTCCAAGTTCATAATCTGCATAATCTTCTAACATGAATAAAATGTATAGAACAATCCATACTAACATAAATGATATTTCTATAGGCCATTGGATAACTCTTTTCTTATTCATGATAAAAGTATAGTATAAAATACTATCTAAAACAAATAAAAAAAGTGCCTAGTTACCTAAACACTTTCTCTGGTGCACCTTCAGGGATTCGAACCCGGGACCCACTGATTAAGAGTCAGTTGCTCTAC
>CAMVBZ010000019.1 GCA_947165815.1 uncultured Clostridia bacterium | reverse complement strand
CAATTTAGAAAAGCCGGCACAATGTATATTCTACACCCTTTAGAAACTGCTGCTATTGTTAGCACTATGACTAAAGATGAGGATATCCTAGCTGCTGCCGTTCTTCATGATACTGTTGAAGACACACCAGTTACTGCTGAAGAAATTAAAGTTACATTTGGAGATAGAATAGCAGAACTAGTTGCACATGAGACAGAAAATAAACGTCCTGAAATTAGTGCAGAAAAAACATGGAAGATTAGAAAAGAAGAAAGTTTAGCCGTCTTGAAAGATTGCAGCATAGAAAGCAAGATGATTTGGATTGCAGACAAGTTGTCTAATATGCGTTCTCTTTTAAGAATATATGAAGATATAGGTCTTGATGTTTTTAAGGCCTTCAACGAAAAAGATCCAAAAGAGCAACGCTGGTATCATGCCACAGTTCTTGAATACACAAAAGAATTGTCTGGCTATGCAGCATATAAAGAATATAAGCATATATTTAAAAAAATATTCGATTCCCACAAATAAGGAGTTTTAACATGATAATCAAACTAACAGGAAGAATTGATTCCTCAAACGCAGCTGAAACCGAGATGAATATTAACGAGCAAATTGGTGATGCCAATATTGATGAACTAGTATTAGATGCAGATGAACTAGAATATATTTCAAGCGCTGGGCTTAGAGTTATATTACGTTTAAAGAAACAGTTCCCTAATACCAAGGTTATAAATTGCAATTCAGATGTCTATGATATTTTTGATATGACCGGTTTCTCTGAAATGATGGAAATAACAAAAGCATTTAGAAAGATTTCAGTAGACAATTGTGAAGTCGTTGGAGAAGGAGCAAATGGTATTGTATATAGAACAGATCCGGACACTATTGTTAAAGTATACAAGATGCCAGATTCCCTAAATGAAATAAATAAAGAAAGAGAGCTTGCAAGAAAAGCTTTTGTTATGGGTATCCCTACTGCTATTCCATATGATGTAGTAAAAGTTGGAGATTTATATGGTTCTGTATTTGAAATGTTGAATGCAAAGTCCTTTGCAGTATTACTTTCGGAAGGTGAAAATTTAGACAAGCTTGTAGAACAAAGTGTAGAAATCTTAAAGATTATACATTCCACAACCCTAAAATCAGACGAACTTCCAAACAAGAAATTTGAAGGAATAAAATGGGCAGAATATTGTGTCCCATATCTCCCACAAGAAATTGGAGAAAAACTTGTTAAATTATTCGAAGAAATACCAGAAACAAATAATATGATTCATGGAGATTACCATATTAAGAATATAATGAGACAAGGAGATGAAAATCTTTTAATAGATATGGATACCCTTTCTCTTGGACATATCGTCTTTGAATTTGCTCAAATGTATATTACATATCATGGTTATAGCGAAATAGAACATAGTGACTCTAAACGATTCTTCAATGTAGATTATGATACAATACAAGAATTTTGGAATAAAACATTGAAATGCTATTTCAAAGGTAAAGATGATGCTTTTATTAAAAGTGTTGTAGACAAAGCAAGAATAATTGCATATACAAGAATGTTGCGTAGATCTATTAAACACAAATTAAACAATGATGTTGTTGAAGAACACTGCAAGAAACTATTAAGCGAATTGGTTCCAGCAACAGACTCTTTAGCTTTTTAATTATTAAGGAATAAAACATGAAGAAGCCATCTCGTAAAATATATCTAAATTTATCCGCAGTTATTATAGGTGTTGTTGTGGTCATTCTTTTTGCCTTTAGTGCAATAGTAACAACCTTAGGTTATTACGCATTTAATGATTCCTATTTAAAAGAGGTTACCGAAACCACATATTATATGGCAGATACAGCCACATCCCTAATTAATGGTGATCATGTAGACGACTATCTTGCTGGCGAAGAAACTGCCGAATGGGAGAAAACAAATGCTAATCTTAATATATATTGTAAAAAAATAAGGGTTTCCATTTTGTACTTAATTGCAGTAGATACAAGTGATTATAACAATTTCTTGTCCGTATTTAATGCTGTAAATAATGAAGTAGAAAATACAAATTATACTCCATGGGCCCTTGGCTTTCAACGTAAAACAACAAACGAAGAATACCGCGAAAAATATAAAAACATATACGAAAACGGCAGCGCATATGAGACTGTATTTAGGACAAAGACCACAGATGGACAAAAACCTCATATAACAACAATGGTTCCAGTTAAAGATTCTGGTGGAAATGTTGTTGCTCTTATGTGCATTCATAGAACATTTGATGAAATTACTAATGCTAGAAAAAAGTTTATGGACTACACTGCTTTAGCTGCTCTTGGCATGGCATTTATAGCAGTAGTATTCTACATTATCTTTATTAGAATGGCTTTCATTAAACCAATTAGAAAAATCTCAACCGAAGCATCTCGATTTGCAAGTGAGAATACTAAGGGTAATCCTATAGGTGAAGTTAGCAAATTTAAAGAAATTGCCAAACTTGCACATTCCATTGACACAATGGAAACGGATATGTTGACATATATTGATACAATTACAACTGCTACAGCAGAAAAAGAAAAGGCATCTGCAGAATTATCTGTTGCAACTGCAATACAATCTGCATCTATTCCTAACACTTTCCCTGCTTTCCCAGATAGAAAAGACTTTGATATATATGGCACAATGATACCTGCAAAAGAAATTGGTGGTGACTTATTCAACTTCTTCTTAATTGATGACGACCACTTAGCATTTGTTATTGGTGATGTCTCTGGAAAAGGAGTTCCTGCAGCATTATTCATGATGGTTACTAACATTCTAATAACCGAAATAGCAAAAGCAGGAGGCACACCTGGTCAAATACTTACAGAAGTAAATGATCGTATTTGTGAGCATAATCAGGCAGATATGTTTGTAACATTATGGTTAGGTATACTTGAAATATCTACTGGCAAGGTTATTGCAGCAAATGGCGGGCATGATGATGCAGCAATATATCATAAAGATACCGGCACATTTGATTTATTAAAGACAAAGCATGGTTTCTTAGTTGGAACAATGCCAGGAATTAAATATAAAGACTTTGAATTCCAAATCGCTAAAGGAGACAAAATTTTCTTATATACAGATGGTGTACCTGAAGCAACAAATGCTGATAAAAAGATGTTTACTCTAGATAATATGTTAAGAACACTAAATGTAAACAAGAATAAATCTGCACAAAAGATTATTGAAGGTGTAAAAGAAAGTGCTTTTAAATTTGTTGGAGATGCACCACAATTTGACGATATGACAATGCTATGCATTGAACTTGGCAAAGATGAATCCAAGGGGATTATTGTAGACGCAAAAACTGATAATCTTTCTCAGGTAACTTCATTTATCTCTTCTTTCCTAAAAGAAAACAACTGCTCTGCAAAAGCCGAAAAACAAATCATCTTAGCAGTTGATGAAGCCTTTACTAATATTGCAAACTATGCATATGATGGCAAAGACGGGAAAGTTGACATTACTATCCAACTAGATGGCAATGTGGTAACAATCGTTATGAGAGATGAAGGAAAGTTATATGATCCATTAGATAAGGAAGATCCAGACATTTCACTATCCGCAGAAGATAGACAAATTGGTGGTCTTGGTGTATTCCTAGTAAAACGAAATTTGGATGATGTATCTTATTCTTATGAAAATAATAGAAACGTTCTTACTATGAAAAAGAAAATAGATTAGAGAAGGATTATTGCTGTTCTACCTCAGCAATTCCTTCTGTGGACTCTATTTCACTTCCATCCTTAACGAATTTCTTACACCAAATACCAGAGTGCAAGATAATAAATCCTATTATCATTTTAATAATTTCTAGGCATTGGATAATTAAATACATCCAAATTACATCTAAATTTGTTAATCTAGACATTATTAATGCAACTGGAACTGGAATAACCCAAGCAAAGAAACTATCAAATAAGAACGTTATAAGAGTTCTTCCGCCAGCACGTATTGTAAAATATGCACAGTTAACAATTGCTTCAAGTGGAACAAAGCATGCCGCAATTATCATTACATATTTTGCGACTTCCTTAACGTCATCAGTTGTGTTATATATACTTGGGAATAAAAATGCTAATCCTATATACAATCCTGCAAGGACAACGCTCAACGTTGTGGAAAATGCCATAAGTTTTCTAGAAGTATCCCTTGCTCTTTCCATATCTCCAGAACCCAGAATATTTCCAACAATAATACCAGTTGCAACACCCATCGTTAAATAGCCTGCAGCAAAGAGATTGTTAATTGTATTTTGAATGTTAAGTGCTGCAACAACAACCAATCCTCTTACAGAATAACATTGGACTATCATAGATATTGCAAGAGACCATAAAACTTCATTTAAGAATACAGGTGTTCCTTTTCTTATATATGCTTTACATTCTTCAAGAGGCACTTTAAGTGATCTCCAAACGCCTTTAAAGTATGGCATCTTCTTAGAAACATGACACCAAACAACAATTATTATTGCTTCAACATATCTAGAAATAACTGTTGCAATAGCAGCACCATCTACACCAAGCTTTGGTGCACCCCATCTTCCATATATTAATACATAGTTCAAAATTAGATTAACTGCAACAGCACATAATCCTGCCACCATTGGAGGCATAGTCTTTTGTGCACTTCTAACTGTTCCAGCATAAACTTGAGATACGACAAACGCAGGAAGTCCTATTACCATTAAGGAAAGATAACTTGAACCAAATTCAAGAGTTGCATCTATATCGCCGACAGATCCACTATCATGAAGATACAAATTAATCAATGCTTTTCCTGCTCCGCCAAAAATGAATACACTGGCAACAAATAAGAGCAAACCCCAATACATAGAAAAACGTATTGAGTGTTTCATACCTGTTTCATTTTTAGAACCAAAGTATTGCGCAGTAAAAATACCTACACCTGATGTAGCTCCGAATATTGCAAGGTTAAATACGAATAGAAGAATATTGGCAATAGAAACACCGGACATTTCCTCTGTTCCTACTCTACCAACCATAATATTATCTAAAAGAGCAACAAAGTTTGTTATAACATTTTGAATTAAAATAGGTACTGCAACCGCAAATACCATTTTATAAAAAGCCTTATCGCCTATGATTTTTGAAAAAATGTTCTTCTTGTCTAGTTCCATATCTACCTGCCAATGCAAAAGTATATCATAAGTTTTTTTTCTTACCTAACACTTTAAAATAAAAATCTCCAAGAATTTAATCCTGGAGATATCTAACTATTTAATTAGTAATATTTATTTTATTACTAGATACAACTTCATTTGTTCTTCTATCTTTACAATTTGAACCTTACAAAGACTCTTTCTTTCTAGTTCTTTTTTGAGTCCACACCAAATAGCACGTATCATAAGGATATCTCTAGAATCTAATGCATTTGCAAGTCCTTCTAACATAAGAAGAAGGTCATCTCTATCCGATTCGGATAATGCCGCTGAAGATATTTCGTTTACCATAGTAAGAATAATATCCTCTGTTTGTTCATAGATTCCATTTGAAGCAAAAGCTATTGTTCTTCCATCTTCTGCAAAGTTTTCTTCCTCTATTCCATTTACAACCAAATTAGCAAGTGCCATCTTAAATGGATCCATAACTTCACAAACGAACTTATGAACACTTTCTTGTTGGGACATACATGGATAATACTTGCAAGAGAATGTAATAATGTCTTCTGTATGTTCATCAAATTCCAAGAACAAATTGAATATAAAGGCAACCAATTCTTTATCTCCACCTGGAGCTCTAAAGAAATCTCTTCCGTTTACAGTAATTAATGCCTTTCTCTTTTCTTCGAAGTAATTGAAATGTCTAGAAACAATTGTTAATACCCTTTTGAATTCATCATAATATGCAAGTAGTTTTAAAAGAGATTTTACCTTCTTATCTAAGAAGATAATACTATCTCTCTTCATTTCCTCTATTACAGCAACTAATGCCTCTATTCCTTCGCCGTTATATTCCATGTGTTTATAATACCATTAAAGCGTAATTTTAGCAATAATATACCACCCTAAAAACGTAGTAAAAATTAAGAGGAATTAATATCCTCTCAACTCTACAAATCCTACATTAGGTTTAACTATTTCTAAAAAGTCCTCTGCAGTTTTAAGAGGAATTTGTGTTAATCCCTCTGCAATATTTCCACCTTTGTCATCAAACTTTTGAAGATAGTATCTCTTTGCTCCCTTTATAAGCTTTGCAATTTCTTCTATATTCTTTTTAGAATGTGCTTCAAAAATTAATGTCGTTCTAAACTCGTAATCTACATGTCCCTCTAAAAGATAATCAATAGACTCTTTTACTTTAGATGTATCAAAGTTTTCTATACCTATTGTAATGTCATAATCATCGAGTGAATTCTTAACATCCATAGCAACATAATCTACAAGTTTATCCTCTACCAATTCTTTTAGCATGTTTGGGTTGGAACCATTTGTATCTAATTTGATCTTATAATTATATTTTTCTTTTAAATGTCTTATATAATCTGGCAAATCTTTATTAATTGTTGGTTCTCCTCCGCTTATTACAATTGCGTCTAAGACATTTTTTCTCATGTCTAAGTAATCCTCTATCTCTTGTTGCGAAATAGGTTCTGGAAGCTTTCCAACGACTAAGGCACCATTCTGACAGAAAGGACAGCAAAAATTACAAGCTCCTGTAAATAATATACAGGAGGTGTAACCGTCATAATCTACGAATGATACTTTTTCTATGCCGTAAATTTTCATAATGTGTCTACGTATGTTGATGCTGCTGTTGCTGCTACTGCGCCATCTCCACAAGCTGTTGTTAATTGACGAATCTTCTTTGTTCTACAATCTCCAGCAACGAATAAGCCTGGTGTCTTTGTTGTGCATGTTTCATCTGCAACGATATATCCAGCTCTATCCAAGTCTACAACATTTTCAAATTTCTTATTATCTGGAACTTGTCCAATTGCAATGAATACACCTTTTGTTTTGAAATTTATAATAGAACCATCATCTTTGTTTTTGAATACGAGGCCTGTTAAGGAACCGTTTTCAGACTCAAATGCTTGCAATTCACGGTTATGATAGTATGTAATATTTTCTCTTTCTTTTAATGCTTTTACTAAATAGTTTTCTGCAAAGAATTTATCAAAGAGTGTGAATACTGTAACGCTCTTACATTTGTTTGCAAGAAGTAAAGCATATTGAAGTGCTGTGTTTGCGTCTCCAATTAAGGCGATATCTTCTCCAGTATAGAAAGCGCCGTCACAAAGTGCACAATAGCTAACACCATTTCCAATGAGTTCTTCTTCACCTGCAACTCCAGTATGTCTATGTTTTACACCTACTGCGAGAATGACTGCCTTGGATCTTCTTTCACCATACTCTGTTTTGACAGTAAAGAATCCGTCCTCATCTTTTGTGACCTTCTCTACTTTTTCTAATTCAAAGTCTGCACCAAGGTTTGTGATTTGTTCGAATAACTTATCTGAGAAATCACTTCCACTAATTTCTTTAATGGATGGGAAGTTTTCTACTCTTGGGGAGTTAGCTATTTGTCCACCAACGTTTTCTTGTTCTAAAACTAAAACGCTCTTTCCATTTCTTAATGCATATAATGCTGCTGTCATTCCAGATGCGCCTGCACCTATAACAATAATATCAACCATTACTCACCTCAATTTATATAAAAAAGCCGCAATCTGTCATTGCAAGGCAAAAAGCGGCTTATATTGTTAATTAATTATTTTGTTGTTTCAATGAAGCGTTTGATTTCACTTGCATTTTCGTATTTGTCATATGTTCCAGCTGCGTTTGGTACAAATAATGTTGGAGCCTTTCTTACGCCAAATTCGATTGTTGTTTGTTTTTCTTCTTCTGCATCGATTACTTTGTAAGCAATTTGTGCTTTGTCTAACATCATCTTGCTCATCTTGCAGTTTGGACATGTCTTTGTTGCGAATAAAAGGATGTCATTTGAAGAGAATTCAACTTTCTTCTCATCTGCAATTTTTTCAACAATTTGTGAATTTGCTGGTTTTGTGGATGCTGCTAAATCATATTCTCTTCTTTCTGCGAATTCAGCTAGCTTTCCTTCGTTCCAGTTTTGTACTGGACGATAGTAACCTGTGATACGGCTGTATACTTCTGTTGGCTTTCCACACTTTGGACATGTGTATTGTTCACCTTCGATATATCCGTGTTCTTGACATACAGAATATGTTGGGCTCAATGTGTAGTATGGTAATCTGTAGTTGTTAGCAATCTTTCTAACGATGTCTGCAGCTTGTTTCCATGTGGATAATCTTTGTCCTAAGAATGCGTGGAATACTGTACCAGATGTATATAATGTTTGAAGTTCATCTTGAATGTCTAATGCCTTGAAGATATCTTCTGTGAATCCAACTGGAAGGTGTGAACTATTTGTGTAATATGGTTCTTTGCAATCTCCACCAACTGCTGTGATGATGTTTGGATACATCTCTTTGTCATGCTTTGCAAGACGATATGCTGTAGATTCTGCTGGTGTTGCTTCTAAGTTATAGAGATCACCATATTTTTCTTGGTAGTCACTTAAACGATTTCTCATGTGGTTAAGAACATCCTTTGTGAATTTTTGTGCCTTTTCGTTTGTTAAGTCTTCTCTAATCCATGCAGCATTTAAGCATGTTTCGTTCATACCAACTAAGCCGATTGTTGAGAAGTGGTTGTTGAATGTTCCAAGATAGTGTTTTGTATATGGATATAAGCCATTGTCTAAGAACTTTGTTACAGCGTCTCTCTTAATCTTTAAGGAACGTGCTGCGATATCCATAATCTTATCTAATCTTTGATAGAATTCTTCTTCTGTCTTGCTTAAGTATCCGATTCTTGGCATATTGATTGTTACAACACCGATTGAACCTGTGCTTTCACCGCTTCCAAAGAATCCACCGCTCTTCTTTCTTAATTCTCTTAAGTCTAATCTTAAACGGCAGCACATTGATCTTACATCACTTGGTTCCATATCAGAATTTACATAGTTGCTGAAGTATGGTGTACCATATTTTGCTGTCATTGTGAATAATAACTTGTTGTTTTCTGTTTCGGACCAGTCAAAGTCTCTTGTAATTGAATATGTTGGGATTGGATATTGGAATCCTCTGCCATTAGCATCACCTTCGATCATAATTTCGATGAATGCCTTGTTAACCATCTTCATTTCTTCTACACAGTCTTTGTACTTGAAATCCATTTCCTTTCCGCCAACGATTGCGTTGAGTTCTGCTAAGTCGTTTGGAACTGTCCAGTCTAATGTGATGTTTGTGAATGGTGCTTGTGTACCCCATCTGGATGGTGTGTTTACGCCATAGATGAATGATTGGATACATTGTTTAACTTCTTTATATGTAAGGTGGTCTGCCTTTACAAATGGAGCAAGATATGTATCAAATGAAGAGAAAGCTTGTGCTCCTGCCCATTCATTTTGCATGATACCGAGGAAGTTAACCATTTGGTTACAGAGTGTGCTTAAGTGTGATGCTGGTGCAGATGTAATCTTTCCTGGAATGCCACCAAGACCATCTTTAATTAATTGCTTTAATGACCAACCTGCACAGTAACCTGTGAGCATTGATAAGTCATGGAGGTGAATATCACAATTTCTGTGTGCATCACCGATTTCATCATCATAAATTTCGCTAAGCCAATAGTTTGCTGTTACAGCACCTGAGTTGGAAAGAATTAAACCACCAACAGAATATGTAACTGTACTGTTCTCTTTAACTCTCCAGTCATCTACCTTCAAATACTTTTCAACTGTCTTCTTGTAGTCAACGATTGTGTCTTTGATGTTACGAATCTTTTCATGTTGTTTACGATATACGATATATGCCTTTGCAACATCTACAAAACCAGCTTGAATTAATACTACTTCAACTGCATCTTGGATATCTTCAACTGTTACGATTTCGTCCTTAATTTTGTTGGAAAATTCTGCTGTAACTCTTAATGCTAACATCTCGAGTATATTTTTGTTATACATTTTGTCTTTTGCATCGAATGCTTTTCTAATGGCTGTTTCGATCTTTTCAATGTTAAATTCTACTACTGAACCGTCTCTTTTCTTAACTTGATACATTTTAATTTCTCCTTATCTTTTCAAACTTTGCATTGTGATTATAACACCCACTATATAGCTAGTCAACACAAAAAACGCAACATATTGAAAATTTTTTTCGTGAAACCACAATATCTAGTGTTTCACGGAATTTACTTGTTTATGATAAAATTTGTAAAAATACACCAAAAATCCCTCTATATATCCCATCCGTCCACTTATTACTATGTTTTTGATTTTTTCTTATGTATAATACTGCATAATTATAAATATTTTATACAAAAATCGTTGTTTTTGCCATTTTTAGCACCACTATATATTGTGGTATATTTTTTTAAAAACACAACATACATTTCACATTTTTCTTGAAAACTAGATATAAAACATATATATTTAAAAAGGAAGGTGAAATATGAAATACGGCGAAACGTCTTTTGATATTATTTATTTGATTCTTGCTATATTATTTAGTACTTATATTATAGTTAAAAGAAAGAATAAAGCTCATTTATTAATGGGCATTGCTATTCTCGTCCTTGCCTTTGGAGATGCTTTCCATCTTTTACCAAGAATTATCAATTATTTTGCCCCTTCAGATGGTGTGAACATAGCGCTTGGTGTTGGCAAGTTTATCACATCCATAACCATGACAGCATTTTATGTATTCCTCTATCATGTCTACATTGAACAATTTGATGTTAAACCAAACAAGGCATTAACAATTATTATCTATGTTCTTACTGTAATTAGAATTGCCCTACTCATTCCACCTCAGAATGGTTGGTTCACAAATGAAAACAATCTAATACTTGGAATTGTTAGAAACATACCTTTCTTTATTATGGGAGTAATCGTTATTGTTTTATTCTTCCAAAAGAGAAACGTTTATAAAATCCTTTGGCCATTGTGGTTATACATTATCCTCTCATTTGCATTTTACATCCCTGTTGTAGTAGGAACAGAGTTTGTGCCAATGCTTGGTATGTTTATGATTCCTAAAACGATATGTTATTTAATTATGTTTGGGACATATGCTGCTTGTGTAAAGAAAGGAATAGACAACAAAGAAAATGTAGAATCCGCCGAATAATTTGCTATTAGCATCAGATTGTGTAATAATATCTCACATACTAAATAAAGGATGATTTGTAATATGATTAATATTTTAAGCGAAGAAGGATCAAACAACATAATACAAAAGTTGATTCACTTTTTCACAGATCAAGGAATTTCCAAAGGACTAGCTATTGCTTATTTAGTTGTTCTTGGATTAGTTATATTAATGGGCATTATATGTCTTATTATGTGGCTTAGAGTTTGTGGAAAGTATTACAAAAACAACAAAGTGCCTATTTCTAGTGGCAGATCAAGTTTTGATGTTGCAAGAGAAGCACTTAATAGGTGTGGTCTCACAAATATCGAAGTTAAGAGATCTGGATTTATCCGCGCATGGATATTTGGAAATAGTTATAGTGTAATTAGAAAAACAATATTCTTAAGAAGACGTATTGCAGACAAGAATTCTCTAACAGCAGTTGGTGTTGCTCTCCAAAAAGTTGGCGTAGCAAAGTTATGTGAAGGAGACATGAAAGCAGCAAAGGCTAGATACTATCTACAACTCTTAGGAATATTTGGACCATTGCTCTTCATACCTATTATATTTATTGGTATTATTGTAGACATTATTTTATTCCATCATTACGGAACAATTTCTATCATCTCTCTTGCAGTTGGTGGTGGCATACTTGCAGCTGGTTTTGTTGCAACACTTCTCAACATACCTGTAGAGAAAAAAGCAAATGAACTTGCACTTGAAATGATTGAAGAAAGTAAAGTTTGTACAGAACAAGAAAAAGAACAAATCGCTGGAATATTAAAAGCTTATTTAGTTGCTTATATTTGTGATTTCATTTTGACTGTTCTAAGAATTATATTATTTATTCTAGAAGTACTTATGAAAATGCAGAGCAAAGGCGGTAATAGTTCGAATAGCTAATTTAATGGGAGTCACAATTGACTCCCAATTTTTTACTTATATATCTTCACTTGTTCTTCATAATGATTTTTAAGTCTATCTTTTAGTTTCTGTGGAGAAAGAAGTTTAACACACTCTCCATATTGTAAAAGCCAATAAAAGAGTGCATCCTCATCGCATCTAATACTTACAACATAGTTTTCATTAGTCGTTTTATTTACAAATGCTCTATCTCCAAACCAATCAATTATATATTGCATAGCAATTGGTTTTACAATCTCAATACTTGCATTAACCACTTCTCCGCCAAATGGATAGATATGTTCATTGATATATTGTGCAATATTAAAGTGTTCCATACCAACAAAAGAGTGAAGTGGAATTAAATCATCTTCCGTAACGAATACTTCTTTGATTAAATCTACTCTATATGTTGAAATTGGTTTCTTGCTGTTTGCATAGGAATTACAGAGCAAATAATATCTTCCTTGACTATTAATTAAATAGTATGGAGAAACAGTATATTTGTTATTTCCCTTTCTTGGGATGAGTTCTCCCTTCTCATTATATGTATAATAATAGAAGGATACTTTTTTGCCCTTTTTAATGGCTTCATTGATAGTATCAATGTTTAAGAACAATTGGACATTGTCGCTTCTAGTAATGGCATTACTATTAACTAGATAATCATAATCTCTTTGCTGATAGATGCTAAGATGTTCGTTTAATCTCTTTATAATATTCTTAGCATATTTTCCAGAAATACTCTTAGAAGAAAAAACCGCATCATCTAAAAATCTAATTTCAGAAGCATCAAACAGTCTTCCAGAATAATAGCAACCCATTTTCTTTGCTTTTGTGATGTCGTATCCAAGCTCAATTAAAATATCAATTGAATTAGCAATACTCTTTCTTTCTACAGAAATACCATAATCACTTTGCATCAAATCAATGATCTGTTGATGTGTAAGCAAATGGTTTTCATCAGAATACTTTTCTAATATTTTTAATACCAATAAAATAGTTCCTTTCTTATCTATCATAATCATTCTCCATATACAAAAAAGTATATTTATTTCAATTTCTTTGTTGGATTAATATTATTTTTATTAAATAAAACTTTTTCTCTAATTGCTTCTGCATTAAGTAAAGATAATTCTTTTTTAAACGCTTCGAATTCGATACGGTTAAAATTTTTATTATTAATCATTTTCCATAATCCAATAAAATCCTCCAAATGTATTATTGATCTCATTAATATTATACGTTAGAGAATGTACTAAAAATGGAACATTAAAAAATCAAAATATACTTTTATATAATAAAAAATGGTCGGAGTGATGAGACTTGAACCCATGGCCTCATGGTCCCGAACCATGCGCTCTACCAACTGAGCTACACCCCGATTTCATTAAATCTTAACAACACTACTCCCTATTGTCAATCAAGGAATAATGTTTGCTTTTTAACTATTCGTGTTTTATAATATCACTTGCATTGGAGCGTGGTGTAGTGGTAGCACATGAGCCTCTGGATCTCAGTGTGAAGGTTCGATTCCTTTCGCTCCTGCCATAATAATAACAGCACCCTTTCGGATGCTGTTTTATTTTTACTTAGATAGCCCAAACTCCATCTTTGAACAATTGAATTCGTTTTCCGTTTTCATCTATTCCAACAATAGATAAATCATCCGAACCAATCATGAAGTCCACGTGTATTATTGAATTGTTTATACCCGCTTTTTGTGCTTCTGCTGTACTCATACTTGCACCATTTGGTAATAATTCTTTAAATCCTACACCTAATGCAACGTGACATACTGCGTTTTCATCAAATAATGTGTTGTAGAATAATATTCCACTTTCATTAATTGGAGATGTATATGGAACTAAAGCACATTCACCAATCTGGCATGCACCCTCATCCATCTTTATCATATGCTCTAATGTCTTTTGGTTCTTTCTTGCTTTAACTTCAACTGCTTTACCGTTTTCGAATCTAATTGAGAAATCTTCAATTAATTGTCCTTCATAAGATAATGGTTTTGTAGCAACAAGCAATCCGTCACCTGTTCCAGCAAGTGGAGATGTAAATACTTCTTCTGTTGGAAGATTTGGATTAAATGATTTTCCTGTATCTGTTTCTTCTACGCCTGCACCCCATTTACATCCCTTAATTAATTCAACTTTAAAGTCTGTACCAGTCTTGGATTTGTACTCTAAATACTTTAAGTTAAGGTTTGTTAAAAGGTTTCTCTTCTCGATTAAATAAGCATTATGCTTATCCCAGTTCTCACTTGTGCCACTTTCTTCAACTCTGCAGGTAAAGAAGATTGCTTCCCAAAGTTTTTCCATTGCTTCTTCTACGCTACATTTTGGGAATACTTTTTGTGCCCATTTCTCACTAGGAATGGCAGCTATACACCATTTATATCTTCCATCCATAGCTTCTCTAAATGGTTTAATCTTCGTTCTTACCTTCATTCCTGCTTTTGCTATTTTTTGAGGATTGATTCCTTTGAATGCATCTGGATCATCATCGTCTAGCCAAAGTTTGCATGGGAACTTTTTGCTTGCATATTTCCATTTAGCAATTGTATATGGTGCGACTTTGCTAAGGTCAGATAATTTCATATATTTATATGATAATCTGCTTACTTCGTTACTTCCCCAATCTACTACAACCTTCTTTGCGCCTGCTTTATAGCATTCTTCAACAATAAGTGTTGCAAATTTAGCATTATTAACACTAGCATTAATCCAAACTTCTTCGCCTTTTAATACTCTAAGTCCTTGTTTAACAAGTAATTCTGCATATTGTTGTAATTTCTTTTCGTTCATAATATTTATCTCCTTTGCATATATTTTACATTCCCATTGGTGTAATATCAAACAAATACTACACTTATTCTATATTCATAACTCTATTTATGAATATGTTGACAAATTTGGGTCTAAATGTTAACTTTATTCTTATGAAATATTTAATTACTACAGATGCAACTGCGGATTATCCAAAGTGTTTTATAGAAAAGGACTTCTACATTATTCAAATGTCTTACTTTATGGATGGTGTTTTATATGATGGAATTGAAACTCCTTTCCTTTCTACTGTAGATTTTTATAACAAACTCGCTGGCGGTTCTTTTTCTAAGACAGCAATGGCAACACATGACCAAGTTTATAAATTCTTTGATGAATTCCTATCTAAAGGCAATGACATTATCCACATCTCTTTTGCAGAGCCATTATCTGGAGGATATGCTTGTTATTGTGCTGTTGCAGAGGAATTAAGAGAAAAATATCCAGAAAGAAAGATTAATATTATAGACTCTAAGTCCGCATCCATTGGAGAAGGATTGCTTGTTTGGTATGCATTAAGAAATAGAGATAATGGTGCATCCTACGAAGACGAAGTTATTTATATAACAAGTATGAGAGATAATATGGGACACCTATTCACTATAGATGACATAATGCATTTATATAGAGGTGGAAGACTTAAGAAAAATGTTGCGTTAATTGGCAAAACAATTCAACTTAAACCTATTCTCTCTTGTGATCCTGATGGAAACCTAATAACTATTGGAAAAGCAATGGGAAAGAGAAATGCAATTAAGTCTGTTTTATCTTTCTTTGAAACTATGTCTGAGGGATTAGAACAAGAGATGATATTCATTCAACACGCAGACAATTTAAAGGATGCAGAATTATTAAAGAGCAAGGTCCTCGAGATATGTAATATTCCAGAAGATAAGATTATAATAGATGAACTCGGACCAATTATTGGTTCTCACTTAGGTAAAGGTGCTCTTACACTATCCTTTAAATGCAAAGACAGAAAAGAAAAATTAAAGTTTGAAAAGTAATAAAAAAGTAGGTTGACACCTACTTATTTTTTTAATCTGTTATTAATGAATAAGTACCAAACTTCCAAACCGAATCTTGTACTTGTGTTGGACTATATTCATGATGATAGAGTTCCGTTATTGAAATAGAATTATTCTTAACCTCAAAACTACCTCTTAAATAAAAATCTGGCGGATAATCATGAGAGAAAGTCATATCATACTTATCTCTATCTTCAGATCTGATATATTCATATGGATCATGTTCAATATATAGATATATTGTCTTTTTATCCGAATTGGTATAATACACACCCTCTACAACATCATTTCCACTTCTATATGAGAATAATGCATAATGATAATTCTTTGGCATTACAAATGTAATAGATGTTGTTGAATTTAATTCGTAAGTACCAGCTGGAACTTGATAATAACTGGCATACTTATATTCATCTTTCTCTGCTTTAAATTGATTGCCCTCTAATACATAAGTTCCCATTTTATATGGTTGTTCACTTAGACGATAAATATGGTCATAGTTTCTTCCATCATTCATTGGAAGTTCCTTAGCCATCTTCATTATTGTGAACTGTGTAAAGTTGGTATTAAAGTCATCTGCATAACAAGTTAAAATATCTTCGTTATTTCCATTCTTTAAGCACCACATAAAGGTATATGTGTTTTTAGTTCCATCATTACCTTTATATATAACCGTATATTTACCTTTGTATTTTTGAGTTCCGTTTTCAAAATATTTAAAGGTCATAGAATTTTTGGAACCATCAAATTCAAAATAAGTACTAGTGTCATCTAGATAACACCACTTACCTGTTGACGATTCCAATTCTTCCTTATATTCCGTTGTTTTGGCATCCTCTTTTGAAGAATTACTACTTCCAAATATACCACATCCCGCAAAAGCAAGTGCGCTAAAAAGCATAATCAACAAAGAAAGTACCAATACAACTGCCTTTTTCATAAAATAACCTTATTGAAGCATCTCCTTCATAAATGCAAGATACTTTTGTGCTTTTGCAAATGCTAAATCATAAGTCTTTTCACTTGCTGCAACATAAACCTTAAGTTTTGGTTCTGTTCCACTAGGACGGATACATACCCAATCTCCACCTTCAAGTTTAAGCTTTAATGCACTTGTCTTTGGAAGATCTATATCCTTAACTTCACCATTAGCAAATGTTTCTTTTCCAATTACTAAGTCTGATGCAGATAATACTTTTACACCAGCGACGTCTGTATACTTTCTTTCTCTTGCTTCAATCATAATTCTCTTCATAGTTGCCATACCATCTATTCCACCAAATGCAACAGATGCAGTCTTTTCTACAAAGTATCCATAAGTTTTGAAGAGTTTTTGAAGTTCATCATATACGTTTGTTTTCTTGGATGCATAATAACAAGCCATTTCTGCAAACATCATTGCAGCGACAACTGCATCTTTATCTCTTGCATGTGTTCCAACTAATGAACCATAACTTTCTTCGAATCCGAAGAGATATGTGTATTCACCACTCTTTTCCCATTCTGCAATCTTTTCACCAATGAACTTGAATCCTGTTAGAACATCAAATGTTGTTGCACCATATGCATCTGCAACTTTTCTTGCCATTTCTGTTGTAACAATAGTCTTAACTATAGCGCCATTCTTTGGAAGAGTTCCTTCTTCCTTCTTTCTAAGCATAATGTAGTTTGCAAGAAGAACACCAATTTGGTTACCATTTAATAATACAAACTTGCCTTCATCATCTCTTACAGCAATTCCCATTCTGTCACAGTCTGGGTCTGTGCCAATAACGATATCACTCTTAATCTCATCTGCAAGTTTTACACCTAATGCAAGAGCATCTGGTTCTTCTGGGTTAGGAACTTTAACTGTTGAGAATTCTGTATCTGGTTTTGCTTGTTCTTCAACAACATTAAATGGAATTCCCATTCTCTTAAGTATTGTTGTAACAGGCATATATCCACTACCATGAATTGGTGTGTAAACAATCTTTAATGTCTTTCCAACTTCTTTAACAGCTTCTGGAGATAAAGATAATTTTTCTATTGTATCAAAGTAATCTGAGTCTAATGATTTTCCAATAACTGTAATGTTTTCATCTACTTTGAAGTTATCCTTTCCATTTATAATGGATGCATCTAATTGAATGTCGGATTCTTTAATATCAAAGTATGGTGTTTTAGATATAAATTCAACAACTTTTTCTGTTGCTTCTGGAGACATTTGTGCACCATCATCACCATATACTTTATATCCGTTATATACCTTAGGATTGTGAGATGCTGTAATCATAATACCAGCAATACAATTTAAGTGCATAATCGCATATGAACATAGTGGCACTGGTCTTACATTTTCAAAAAGGAAAACCTTAATTCCATTTGCAGATAAAACTCTTGCTGCATGACATGCAAATTCAGAACTCATCTTACGTGTATCATAACTAATAATAACACCACGTTTTGCTGCTTCTGCACCCAAAGTATTAATATAATCTGCCAAACCCTTTGTTGCTCTTCTAACTGTGAACTTGTTCATACGGTTTGTTCCTGGAGCAATTACTCCTCTCATACCTGCTGTACCAAATTCAAGGGATTTATAGAATGCATCTTCCCTTTCTGTTTCAGACATACTGTCTAACCATGCTCTGCAATCATCATTGATTTCTTTGCTGTTACGCCATAGCGTATACATTTCTTGCCAACTCATAATTACCTTCCTCTTTTTAATTTTATACTA